>CAXTRL010000041.1:0-6743 GCA_964246575.1 uncultured Armatimonadales bacterium | reverse complement strand
GTTTCTATCCACTGCATCACGCTTAATCCCAGCATGACCGTGGCGCTGACCAATCGTGGCACACGAGAACTGACGGAGTGGGAAAGGCGGCGCATTCCAGAGCTTTATGCAGAAGGCATCCCTAGCCCGGTGTTCGGCGTCATCATTGACAACGCGCACCAAACGCCGGAAGAAACGGCGCATCAAATCTTATCAAGTTTGCCGCTGGAAAAGAGTTAGGTTCACCAATGCAAGAGATGAACCGGGTGGTCATCCCAGCCCAGAATGTGCAGTCGCTTTGCTGGTATAGGGAAGAATTGGTAGACTGGGTCGGAGGCGGAGTACGCTACGGTCTTGACGGCGCGGTGACGCCTCGCCATGTGGTTTACAGTTACAAGTTTGACCGGGCCGTGACTTCTCCCAATGGGCAGTATGCCGTCATCTATGAGGTGTTAGGAACCAAAGGGCTGGTGCTGAAAGACGGCAAGATACTACGCGAGATTAACCGCAGCTTCTACCATGCCGACGTTTATGAATATCCGGTTGTCTTGTTTGACCTGCCGGATGGCCGCACCGTGCTGGCGCACTGCCCGGACGATTACAATAAGCTGGAAGTTGAGGACGCGGAAACGGGCGAACGCCTCACTGAGCGCAGCAGCGAAACCGCCGACTTTTTTCACTCCCGACTTTCCGTTAGTCCCAACGGCAAGTATCTGATGAGCGCAGGCTGGTATTGGCATCCGCTGGACTTAGTTTCTTTCTACGACATCCAGCAAGTTCTAGCAAGCCCGGCGCTTTTGGATGCCGAGTTGGATAGGGATCTGAGGGTGGGCATGACGGAAATCCACAGCGCGGCTTTTGCAGACGCGGAAACAGTCGTCTTTGCCAGCGCGGACTTGTACTTTGACGAACCCGACGTAGACGAGGAAGACAAAGCAAAGTTCGTCTTGCAGCCGGATCAAATTGGCTGTTACAGCCTCAGTGAGAAGCGCTTTCTGACCCTCGCGCCTTTGGCAGAGTCGTTGGGAACACTTATGCCGATTGGCGACTGCGTTCTCGGATTTTATGAGCATCCCAAACTCGTTGAAGTGGCTTCCGGCGAGATTGTCGCCCGGTGGCTGGATTTGAAGACTGGGAACCAGAACGGCAGCATTGGCCGGAACCTGGATCAACTGCCGCCGCTGGCGCTTGACCCGGCGAAGAAACGGTTTGCCATGGCGGACGGCGAACAAATCACAATAATACAGTTAGGATAGAATCATGCTTCAAGACACGTTGACAACAGCCCTCAAAGAATGGGCGGTCGTCCAAAGGTCGCTGCTGGAAGGGCATCAAATTGTGCTGCTTCGCAAAGGCGGCTTAATTGAAGACACCGGCGACTTTGACCTCAAAGCGCGGCAGTTTTTGATCTACCCGACCTATGAACACGAGACCGAGCGGGCGGAGGACTTGCAGCCGTGCTTTGGGCAGTGGCTCCGCGAAGAAGAAGCGCGGAAGCTGCCGCCGGGCGAGATACGCATTGAAGCGGCGGCGGAAGTTTCCGACGTGGTGCGCGTCGGCGACCGGGCGAAGCTCTTGAACCTCGCGCCGCAGCACATTTGGAGCCGGCAGTTTATTGACGGGCGGTACGACTGGGAGCCGTACAAGCCGGTGTTCGTGCTGCTGCTGCGGGCGTACCGTCTGCCGTCGCCGATTGTTCTGCCCGTCACCCGCGCTTACGGCGGCTGCCGGTCGTGGATTGAGCTGGCCGAACCCGTGTCCACGGCAGGCGCGGTGCCTGCCGTTTCCGATGAGCGCTATGCCCGGCGGCGCGAGCTGACGCTGGCGTTGTTGGGGGAGCCGGGAGTGTAGAAACTCCCGGCAAGAAGTCGTCCTTCGGACGAAGATTCGAGATATGTGCAGCAGCTTCTGTGTCCGAAGGACATTTACCTGACGGGGGTTTCTACACCCCTGGCTTCCACTATTAAGACCGGCTGAAAGACCAAAAACAATGGCAATCTGCGAATTCCACTTGAACCAAAACACCGTACTGGAAAAGATGACGTCTTTTATGGCGATTGTGCCGGACGATAAACCCGGCCCGTTCCCGGTGCTGTACCTGCTGCACGGGCTGTCCGACGACCACACGGCCTGGGCGCGGCGCACGAGCTTAGAGCGCTATATGGACGGCCTGCCCCTGATCGTGGTCATGCCGAACGGCGAACGCTCGTTTTATACGGACTCGTTGGCGAATCCAAAAGCCGCGTTTGAGACATACTTGACGCGCGACTTGGTCGGCTTCGTGGACCGGACGTTCCAAACGATCCCCAACCGCGAAGGCCGGGTCATCGCCGGCCTGTCCATGGGCGGCTACGGCGCGGTCAAGCTGGCCTTGAAGCACCCGGATAAGTTCTGCGCGGCCGTGTCCCACTCCGGCGCGGTCGGCTTTGGCCGCCGGACGTTTGACGCGGGCAGCGAATGGGCGGCCATCATGGGCGAAAACGCACGGGGCGGCCCAAACGACATTTTTGCCTTAGCCGAAACCATTGACCGCGCCGCCCTGCCTGCTCTGCGAATAGACTGCGGCGTCGATGACTTCTTGATTGAAGAAAACCGCGCGTTAAACGCACATCTGACGGCACTCGGTGTCCCACACGAGTATGAGGAGCATCCCGGCGAGCATAATTGGCAGTATTGGGACAAACATATTCAAGACACGCTGAAGTTCTTCGGCGGCGTTCTTGGGCGCGATGTTAATACTAACGGTGCTGTCTGAGCGCAGGGCGTTTACCTGCGGCAGACCAATACGCCATCGCTACTGGGGTGTCAGCAGAAAAGCGTGCCGCTGCCCGTGATGCCTGCCGACGCCGATGATTTGGCCGTGATTGTTGATGCCTTGCGCTTTGTCCAGTTCCCAGCCGTCGGCAGGCGGGATCAAGCCGGTGAGCATGTACCGCTGTCCTGTCCGCCAGAGGAAAGCGCGGAACCCGGTGTTGTCGGTTAGGCGGACGTAGCCGACAATGTCGTCGGCATTGTTGAACGCAGTGGTCGCTACTTCCGGTTCTGTACCCATCTCCCCGAGGTCTGTTGTTTTCCCCTTTGTCCACAGAAAGGTGTGATGCGAATGGCGAACAGCATTTTGAATTTCGGCAAAATCGCTGGACGCGAAGATTTCATCTGTTTCGGGATAAATCGAAGCATGTTCGAGGACGTCGCCGCGCTCATTCAGCGCCGCAGCGGAACTGTCCCAAGACTGCGGCGGCGAGATACTTAAAGTTTTGCCGTTCTGCTGGAGAAACGCCGCAAATGGGACAATGCTGCCGTGGTAAGGCTGTTTGTCCGGCGGCAGGGCAGCCCGCTTGGTTTTCTCCTCTGCAATACCAAGTGTCAAAGACGTACCGATCACCTGACCCGCGTTGTTGATGGCAGCAACCCCGTCGCCATAATCATCGGTGCCTGGGCTAAGGCGGCGAAAGCCCATTGCCTTGCTCCAAAGGAAGGTATAGGACAAAGTAATTTGCCGCTGCCCCTTGTTATCTACGGTGCACGCATAGGACCTGCCGACTACCTGCCCCCGGTCATTGATGCCCGTGGCTTCACTGTATTCACCCGGCGGGGTGCCTAGGTCCTGGATCACGTCGTTGTCAACAATAAAAGCGCGGCGTTTGTCCAGGTTCGGTCCGAATGCCGTGCCGACGATCTGGCCGTAAGCGTTTATCGCGCGGGGCCAGAGGCTTAAAGGGCCGAAGCCATGCAGAATCGGCAAGAGGCGCATCACCCCGTTTTGCCAGAGGAATGCTTTCCCCAACACGTCGTTCGAGCAGACACCGACGACCTGCCCCCGGTCGTTGAGGGCAAGAGCTTCACTGGAAGATGCTCCGGGCAAAGTGCCCAGGTCGGTGACTTTGTAATAAGGCGGGGCTGCGCCGCTTGCTGCGCGTCCAGAAACTAGGACCACGAGACCCCAAACCGCAATGGATTTAACAAGGAATGTTTTCATAATGTTCTGAGTTTACCTGATTCTCTGTGCCATTCATAGGGAGTATTAGGACACACATATTCAGGACACGCTGCCTTTCTTCGGCAGGGTGCTTGGATTTGAGGGCAGGAAGCTGGAAGAAAATTGAACCGGAACAGTCGTATCCATCAACCCCTTCAAGAGTTCTGGCTGTTTGCGCCTGCGGAACTCTGGGGTAATTGGGAACAGCATAGAAGCGAGGGTAACTGTTATGGGGTTTGTCTCTGTCGGTAAAGAAAATACGACCTCGATTGACTTGTACTACGAAGACCACGGCGCGGGCAAGCCGGTGATCTTGATTCACGGCTACCCACTCAGCGGGGCGTCGTGGGAAGCGCAGACGGCGGCGCTGCTGGACGCGGGGCACCGGGTCATCACCTATGACCGACGGGGCTTCGGCAAGTCCAGCCAGCCGACAGTCGGCTATGATTACGATACGTTTGCGGCGGATTTGAACGCCTTGGTCAGCCACTTGGAGCTGCGGGATTTTGCGCTGGTCGGCTTCTCGATGGGCGGCGGCGAGGTGGCCCGGTATCTCGGAAAGTACCGGGCCGACCGGGTCCGCGCAGCGGTATTTATTTCGTCGGTCCCGCCGTATCTGCTGAAAGCCGAGGACAACCAAGACGGGGTGGACGGCAGCGTCTTTGCCGGCATCAAAGCGGCTGCCGCCAAAGACCGCCCGGCGTTCTTTTCAAGCTTTTTTGAGAACTTCTACAATGTAGACGTGCTGAAGGGAACCCGCATCAGCGAGCCGCAGGTTCAGGCAAGCTGGAACGTGGCGGTTGCTTCATCCGCGATTGCCAGCGTCGCCTGCGTGGATACTTGGGGAACGGATTTTCGCGCTGACCTTGCCAAGATCACTTGCCCCACGCTTGTCATCCACGGTGACGCGGACCGGATTGTCCCGCTGCCTGCTGCCGGCCAGCGCACCCACGAAACTATCAAAGACAGCAAGTTAGTGGTGGTTGAAGGTGGCCCGCACGGCATTGTCGTGACTCATCCTGATGTCGTCAACCCAGCGCTGCTGGATTTCTTGAAGTAGCCGCTTTTCAGCGCTTGCCTTCTGGCGGCCTCGCTTACTTGAGTAAGCGGGGCTTTTTTGTGATCCCAGCCTTCCTCCGAAAATCTTTATATTATCTTTATATCGCTTGTTCGCTTCTTTACACCTTCTTTATACAAAATGAGATACGATAAAACCGTGCGAAAGTCCGTCAACGGAACGCATGGGAGGGCATCATGCAGGACTTTTTGTTTTTGGGAACGGTGTGTCTATTTTTCGTGATCGCCATCGGCTACACCTACGGGTGCGATAGGCTCTAGGACGATAGATTTTAGGGAGAAGAACATGGAATTGTGGCTTGCGGGAATTTCCGCACTGGGCCTGACGGTCTACTTGATGTTTGCGCTGCTCCGGCCCGAGCAGTTTTAGGGAGAGTTTGATATGACTTTGATTGGATGGTTTCAAATCTTCCTCTTTTTTGGGCTGATTTTGGCGCTGACCAAGCCGTTTGGGACGTTTATGTTCCACGTCTTTGAAGGCAAGCGGACCTGGATTTCTCCGGTGTTCCGCCCGCTGGAAAGCATCATCTACAAAATCGGCGGGGTGCGTGAAGACGAGGAAATGCCGTGGACGACGTACACGCTGGCGATGCTGCTGTTCAGTGTCGTTTCCATCGCCATCACCTATGCGATGCTGCGCTGGCAGGCGTTCCTGCCGCTGAACCCGATGCACTTCGGGGACGCCAAAAACGCGCCTTCTTATGGAACGGCGATGACGCCGGATTTGGCCTTTAACACGGCGATCTCATTTGCGACCAACACAAACTGGCAGTCGTATTCGGGCGAGAACACGATGTCGTACTTCTCGCAGATGGTGGCGCTGGCGTCGCACAACTTCTTTTCAGCGGCCACAGGCATCGCTATTGCCATCGCGCTGGTGCGCGGTTTGGGACGGCGCTCGGCGACCTCTATCGGCAACTTCTGGGTGGACTTGACCCGTGCTACGGTCTACGTTCTGCTGCCCTTGTGCATTGTCTACGCGCTGGTGCTGTGCCAGCAGGGCGTCATCCAGAACTTCCATGCGTACCGGACTGTGACAGGCATTGAAGGCGGAAGCCAAATTATTCCCGGCGGGCCGTATGCGTCGCAGGAAGCGATCAAGATGCTGGGAACCAACGGCGGCGGGCCGTTCAACGTGAACTCCGCGCATCCGTTTGAGAACCCGACGGCGCTGACGGACTTTCTGCAAGTCCTGTCAATCTTTTTGATTGGTGCGGGCATTGTTTACACGTTCGGCCTGTATGTCGGCAATGTCAAGCAGGGCTGGGCGCTTTGGGGCGCGATGGGCTTTTTGTTCTTGATCGGCGTTTCGGTCGCCTACACACAGGAAGCCGGAGGAAATCCATTGATTGCGGCGCAGGGCGTCGAGACGCGAGCTTCTGTTCTCGGGGACAGCGGCGGCAATATGGAAGGCAAGGAAACGCGCTTTGGGATTGCCCGATCCGCGCTCTTTGCGACTGTGACCACCGATGCGTCGTGCGGCGCGGTCAACTCCATGCACGACTCGTTTACGCCGCTTGGCGGGCTGGTCCCAATGGCGAACATTATGACCGGCGAGGTCATCTTCGGCGGCGTCGGCGCGGGGCTGTACGGGATGCTGATGTACGCGATTTTGGCCGTGTTCATCGCGGGCCTGATGGTCGGGCGCACGCCGGAGTATCTCGGCAAGAAAGTGGAAGCATTCGAGATCAAGATGGCGATGCTGGCA
>CAXTRL010000040.1:370-15964 GCA_964246575.1 uncultured Armatimonadales bacterium | reverse complement strand
GGCAGCAGGGACGGCAGGCCGACGCCGCTGTCGGTGACTTCCACATGCAGGGACCCGGCGGACGTGCGCCGGCCCAAGACTTGAAACTCGTCCAGTTCTCCGGCCGGTGAGCCGTGGCGGACGGCGTTTGTCACCGCTTCCGTAACGGCGGTTTGGAAGTCTTCGGTGGCAGCCCGGTCATAGCCCAAAGTCGTCATCCAGTGGCCGAGCGCTTGACGCACTTCGGTGGCCGAATCGGCCCGGCTGGGAAAGTGGAAATGGAACAAATCATCGTCGCTCTTATCCCAGGAAAGCTTAGAAGGCAGCGACGGCGTTTCACTCGGCGGCAGGGCCGGAGCGAGGCGGCGGGCGACCAGCAGGGCCATGTCGTCCTGCGGCCTGCCCCCCGTCCAGCGCATCGCCGCCTGCTGCAAGTGCGCGGCCAGTGCGCCCGGCCAGGCTTCGGCGGGCGCCGCGTCCACCAGGGCCTGCACCCCATCCAGGTCCAGCAAGGCTCGTTCCGGGTTCCGCGCTTCGGTCATGCCGTCGGTGTACAAGACCAGTGAGTCGCCGGGCGCAAGCGTGTCGGTTTGCTGGCTGTACGCATGATCCGCCAGGCCGAGAATGGGGCCGTTCGCCTCTAAGATGCTGCTTCCTCCGATAAAGCGCTTGATCAGCATGGACTCATGCCCGGCGGAGGCCCACGACAGCCGCCCGGTCGCAGGCTCAAACACAGCATAAAAGAGCGTCACAAAATGGTCGCCCAGCCCCGCAAGATCGCTGCACAGCATTTTGTTGAGGCGGGTCATCACCAGGCCCGGCGCTCCGGCCTCGGTAGCAAACGCCCGCAGCGAGTATTTCACAGTCGCGGTCTGCACCGCTGCGCTGAGTCCTTTGCCGGATACATCGGCGATGACCAAAGCGACGCGGCCATCCGGCAGGGTAAACGCATCGTAGTAGTCGCCGCCGACCTGCGCTTCTTCCAGCCCGGCCCGGTAGTTTGCGGCCAGCGCCAGCCCCGGCAGCTCATCGGGAATGTCGGTCAAAAACGCCGACGACAGCATGTCCGCCACCCGATGCTCCCGCGCATACAGCCGGGCATTTTCCAGCGCCAGGGCAAGAATATCGGTGACGGCACACAAAAACAGGGTTTCGTCCTCGCTCCAAGCACGCGAACCGTCGGTCTGCTCGGCCAGCAGGACGCCTCCAAACTGGCCGCGCAGGAACACCGGGCAGGAAATCCAGGCGGAGTCGGCCCCGGACACATTTGCCGGCCGTCCCGCAATCCAGGCATCCATTGCCACCGCCGGCCAGTCCGACAGCGCGGTTACGCTAGTTTCAGGGGCGACCCCAGGCGCGAGATACTGCTGCGGCGCGGCTTCCAAGCGACCGCTCGGCGCCAGAAGCAGAAAGCGGCATCGGCCAGCGCTTAAAGCCGGCCCGACCTGCGCAGTCACGCTTTGCAGGATTTCCTCGCTGTCCAGCGAAACGCGCAGGGCGCTGCCGATCTTGTTGATCATCGCCTCGCGCTCCGCCCGCGCCTGCACTTCGTTGAACAAGCGCACGTTTTCCAGGCCCGCCGCCACGCGCTGCCCCAGCTCAATCGCCAGCACTAAATCCTGCTCGTCATAAACCCGGCGGCTGTTGGTAGACGCGAGAAAAAGCGATCCGAGAATCCGCCCGCGCACAATCAGCGGCACGCACAGGTACGAGGTCGTTCCCAGCGCCATCAAATGCGCCCACAGCGAGGGGTCCTGCACGACTCCCTGCCGAACTTCTTCCGTGAGCGCCGGGATGAGCTGCGCGGTTCCGGTCCGCAAAACGTAGCCGATGCCGTAAGCCGCGTCCGGGTCAAGCTGAGAAGGGGCAGGAAAATATGCCGTGTCTTGACTTGAAGCTGATTGAGCTGCATTGGACTGGGTGGCAATAAGGGGGCGCACCAGGCCGTCCGGGTCCAGCGCGTGAACGGCGCACCAGTCGGCCAGCTCCGGCACTACCAAGTTGACGATGGTTTCCAGGGTTGTCTGCGCGTCCAGCGACGCCGACAGCCTCGCCCCGGCTTCCGCCAAAAGCGCCGTGCGCTGCGCCGTTTGCTTCAGCGCGGTGATGTCACGCACGGTCGAAACCGCGAGAATGACTTCCCCGGTCTTGCTGCGGACAGGTGTCCCGCCGTAGCTGCCGATCCAGCTTTGGCCCGTGTCCAGGCGGCGCACTAAAACTTCGTACAAGGAAAACTTTTCGCCGCGCAGAGCGCGGGACATCGGCCATTCGCTTAAACTCAAAACAGCGCCGTCCAGCGAGCAAACCTCGAAAGTTTCAAGGTATTGCGGCAGAGGCATCCGCGCGTCTGCGATGTCCCCAAAGCCGTGGATAGCAAGGGCTACAGGGTTCATCGCCAGAATGTTGCCTGCAAGATCACTGACCACTAAGCCTTCGGTCATGCTGGTCAGGATTGCTTCCGTCTGCCCCTGCTCCGCAGCCAAGTTGAGAAAAAGCTGCGCTCGCTCCGCTTCGGCCCGCTCCGCTTCGGCCCGGACTTCGCGTATTTTCTCGACATGGCGCAGCCTTTGCCGCAGCAGGTCCGGCGTGAGGCGCGACTTCGGCAGGTAATCGGCAGCGCCCGCCTTCATCAGCTCCGCTGCCACGGAGTCATCGCCGTAACCGGTCATCACGATAGCAGGAACGGTTAGCCCGCGGCTTGCCATCTCGCGCAGGACTTCTAGGCCGTCGGCATCAGGAAGCCGAAAGTCCAGCAAGACCGCGTGAAACCGGCCCTGAGCAAGCCGGTCCAGCGCTTCCTTGCCGCTTTCGGCATCGGAAATCTCTGAAGCCAGCCCGGTCGCCAGCAGCGCACGCCGGGCGGCCTGCCGGTCCAAAGCGTCATCGTCTACGATCAATACATGCATTCAATACGCCTCGGTCACAATAAGAATTTGCGGGTTACAACAAGAATTTGCAAGTCACAAGGGAATTTCGCTGAGTGTCCAATACTTGTTCAGCGTCGCCATGGTTTCAATAAAATGCGCCAGCGTCACCGGCTTGAGAATATAGCCGGCGACATTGAGCTGAAACGCTTCCACTTTGTCCCGGTCTTCATCTGAAGTCGTCAAGACAATCACGGGAATGAGGTGCAGCAGAGGGTCAGATCGCAGCTCCCGCAGAAACTCAATGCCGTTCATCTTCGGCATATTCAAATCCAGCAGGATAATCCGCCGCTCCAACGGCACTTCGGGGGCATCGCCGCCGACGCCGCGCAGCATGTCCAGCGCTTCCAGACCGTTACCGGCCACAAACAGTGGATTCAGGATGTTGTTCTTTTTGAACGCCCGCTCGACGTTCATCACGTCCAGCTCATCATCTTCCACCAGTAAAATATTCAGCATTTTCCCCGCCATCGCTGCATTGAGTCTCCCTAAATCAGCTTTTTCAGCTATTGGGCCAAGTGAACTTAAACGTCGCGCCTTGCCCTTCCTCGGACTCCACCGCAACTGCGCCGCCCTGCCCTTCGACGATCTTTTTGACCAGCGCCAGCCCCACTCCGGTGTTTTCCACTTTATCCCGCGCTTCCAGCGTCTGGAAAATGCCCCAAATGCGCTCCTGAAATTTGGGAGCAATGCCCGGCCCGTCGTCGCTGACTGAGAATTCGACCCAATCGCTTTCGACTTTTACTCCAATGTGGATCTGGCCGCTCGGCTTGCCGTGATGCTTCAAGGCATTGCTGATCAGGTTTTGGAACACCTGGTACAAGCGCAGGCGCTGCGTGTGCAGCACCGGCATCTGGTCGTCTATGCTGACCCCAATGCGCGTTGGCGGGTTAAGCAAATCGATCACTTCCGTCAGCAGCGCTTTGACATCCACGATTTGCGACGGCGCTTCGTCCCGGCCAATGCGCGAATACTGCAAAATCGCTTCAATCATCGCTTCCATGCGGTGGACGCGCCCACGCAGGAGGTCAAACTGCCCGGACACTTCCGGGGGAACCGCGCCCAAATCTTCTTTAATATCTTCTTCAATCCAGCGCGACAAGTTGGCGATCCCGCGCAGGGGGGCTTTGAGGTCATGCGACGTGACATACGCAAATTGGTCCAGCTCCGCGTTGCGCTGCTCCAGTTCCTGCGCGGCTTCAGCCAGTTCTTCCACCCGCAGGCGCAGGGATTCTTCCGCCTGCTTTTGGGCGGAAACGTCTTCCGACAGCGCGACGGCCTGCACCGGGCCGCCGCCGGGAAAGCGGGTCACACGCAGATTGTACCATAACTCGCCGCCTGCTTCCGGCTGAGAATATTCCAGCAGGAACAGCGGCAGTTCGCCCGCCAGCACGGCCTGGATGCCGGCGGCGGCAGCGTCCGCCAGCGGCCCGGTTTCCAAAAACTCCCGCCAAGCCGCGCTTCCTGCCGTCACTGCGCCGTCGCTGTCCAAGATGGCAACTTGAGCCGTTAAGTTCGTTTGCGGGGCATTGTTAAAGTTTACCAAGACACATTCCTAAGAGTTCCAAAAAGCGGTCAATCTCCGCGGGCGTCACGCTGAGGTTGGGACGGGTGCGGATGCTGTCCGCGCCTGCGCCAAGCAGCAGCAGGTTATGCTCCTGCAGCGCGAGGTCGGCCAGCACGGCCCGTGCGCCCGGCTGTTTCAGCGTGAAGCCCTGGTACAAGCCCATGCCGCGCACGTTGCGGATGACGCCCGGGAACCGCGCTTGCAGGCCGCGCAGGCCCGCCGCAAGCTGCTTGCCGCCCGATGCGGCAGCGTCTACTAAATTCTCGTCTTCTACGACGCTCCATTCCCGGCAGAAGCGCACCATGTCGGCTAGGCTTCCGCCCCAAGTGCTGTCCAAAACGCCGACATCGGCGAGCGGTTCCCGCATGAACAGCGCTCCGACGGCAAACTTTTTGCCGACCGCGACGGCATGGGGCGGATACGGCAGATCAAACTGGTCAATCGCAAACAAAGTCCCTGTCGGCCCCGCCGACGTTTGGACTTCATCCACGCCGAAGCCCACGTCGTACTCCTGGCAAAGCGCGGACAATCCCCGGAACCAGGCCGGCTGGGCGGTCCGCTGCCCGCCTGCGCCCTGGATCGGCTCCACAATAATGCCGACAATTTCTTCGCCCATTTGGGACAAGATGCTTTCAATCAGCGTGAGGCTTTGCTCGGTTCGAGCATCGTTTTCCGCTTCGGGAGCGTCGCTGTCAATCGCCGGAAACGGCACTTTGATGTTGCCGGACGCCGCCAGACCGTGAAAGTCTTGAGTGGCGACCGGGTCCAGCGTTTGGGTGACTTGCAGGGCATACACGGTGCGCCCGTGGAACGCCTGGTCAAAATACAAAAACCGGCGGTTGGGCGACCGGGAATGCCCGCCGCGCTGCCGCTTGGCGTTGTGCCAGGACAGCAGATATTTCAGCATGTTTTCAACGGCTTCCGCGCCGGAATTGACTGCATATACTTCGCGGTTTTCCGAAGTTTTCATGCTTGCCGGGCAAAGGCGGTGCAGCAGGCGGTAATACGCGAGGCACTCCGGCGTCAGAAAATCCGGGTTTGCGACTTTATTGTTGGCGGCAAGCGCCAGCGAGTGCAAATACTTCGGTTCTTGCAGCTTGGGATGGTTGTGGCCGATCAGCTTGGAGCCGTAGTAACCGGCCCAGTCAAAAATCGTCTGTCCGTCCACCGTCGCAAGGTCCATGCCCCGGCAATGCGCCAAATCTACGGCGAACGGCCACGGGTGGTACACCACATAACGCTGCATTTCGGCGATCATAGCCTGGCTGATCGGTCCGGGGTAGCGCGGCGGTGAAAGAGTGTCCATACCGAAGAGTATAGCATATTCGCCCCTTTAGGCGAGCGGTGGAGTTGCCGACAATGGGACTATGAAGACATTCAGCAGCAGCAGGGACGAGTCGCTGGCGGGGCGACTGATTATCATTACCGGCGCGTCCAGCGGGATCGGCTACGGCGCAGCCCGGCGGCTGGCCCAGACCGAAGGTGCCCGCGTGGTGGCCGTCGCCCGCCGCCGCGTGTTTCGGATTGAAGCCCTGGCGGCCCAGATTCAGGAGCAGAGCGGGGAAGAGCGGATGTTTCCGCTGACGACCGACATGGCAGACCGGGCGCAGGCCGAAGCCGTGGTGCGCCAGATTGAAGACAAATACGGGCGCATTGACGGCTTTATCCATGCCGTCAACCGCGTGCTGAAGCTGCCCGCTTTGGATGTCAACGACCGCGAATTTGACCTCACCATGCAGGTCAACGTCAAAAGCGCCTTGTACGGCGTCCAAGCCGTCGCGCCGACCCTGCGCCGGCAGGGCAGCGGCGGCATCGTGATTTACAACCCCACCCCGCAGGAGACCGCCGATTTTGTGGCCTCGGAAGCGGTATACACCGCTGCTGCCCACGCGCTGTCCGCCCTCTCCGCCGGCTGGACCCGCCAGCTTGACGGCTCCGGGGTCGGCGTCCGCGAAGTGGCACCGTCCCCAGACAGCGGCGCGTCGGAAAGCGCATGGGGCAAGTCCGGCATGGCGCACGACGCGCTTCTGGTCGCCGCCCTGCGCGACGCCTTGTGCGCTCCGCTGCCCGAAGCGCCTCCCGCCAAATCGCCCCTGCTGTCGTTCCGTCCGGCTGCCGAGCCGCGTTCCCCCCAAGTCCTGCGCTCCCACGGCGGCTTGACATTGAAAGAATTTTAAGCGAAAGAATTTGGAGCGATTTCACGTCGGCTGGGGACTTTTTCGGTCAAAAGAGCGTAGCGTACAGTTAAGGAGACTTTTATGCTTAACTTCCGCCCTTCCGCTTTTCTTTCCCTGGCCGCTCTTTCCCTGGCGCTCGCCCCGGCCTTCGCGCAGGCTCCGCCGCCCATGATGCACGGCCCCGCCGGCGCTCACAGCGGGCGAATGGGCGACGCGCTGGCCCTGACAGACGCCCAAAAAGCGCGGCTGCGCCCGGTCTTTATGAACGCCGGTCGGCAGATGCAGGCCCTTCAAGCCAACACGTCCCTGACGCCTGCGGTTCGCATGGCAAAGATGCAGGCGCTGCAAAAGAGCGCTCGAACACAGATGATGGCGATTTTGACGCCCGCCCAGCGTGCCAAAATGCAGGCCATGATCCAGGCCCATGCCGGCAGCCACCCCGGCGGCAGCTTCGGCGGCCCCCACCCCTGATTTTGCTAAGAGGTTGCGTAGAAAGTCTGTCGGGCAACTGAAGTCGCGGCAACAAAGCCACAGAGTCACCCCTTTGATTTCAATATAGTTTCTTAGCCTACTCGCCATAAAGTCCCGCCCTAAAAGGCGGGACTTCCTGCATGTCCTCGTAAGTTTACAAGGGTATATTCGAGACAGAAATGGAGTGCAGAATGAAACTACGCCAGTGGTACAAGCAAGCGACAACGCCGACACGCCCCCCAATGACGCAGTCGCAGTATTTTCAGGCCACGCCCGGAGTATGCGTTGTTATTCTTCTGGAACTCAGCCTCGCTTGGCGGACAGGCAGTTGGCTTTTGTTTGGCTTAGTGTTTTTGCTCATTGCCTTGTGGGGCATTTTTCTACCTGTTGTTCTTCCACATCAGCAAAAGAGATGGCAATCGCGCCAGCCGCAGTCTCGTCGGCGTCCTGGTGACAGCGAAAATGGAGGCGCGTTGGTGGGTGTGCCGCTTTCGCCATTGCCGCCATCAAGAACTTCAAGTGCGGCAAAAACTTTTCCAAAGCAGGAACCGCCAGCGGCCTCCTGATAGAGGCGCTCAGCAAGCCGAGAGTGGCCTGGTGGCGGCGAGTTGTGGTAACGAATGCGGCTTTTGTTCTTGAAGCAAACAGGGAAGGTCAGACAGCGTTTCCAGCAATTGCGCCGCCGCGCCTGCCTCTCGCAAGGCCATTTGCGCCCTCCGCCTCAGATCGCTCCCGCGACCTCACCGCTCGCTTTGGAGGGAGAGCCGACCAGTTTATCGCACGGTACTTCATGTACACAGACTCAAGCAGCAAGATGCTGCACACGCCGGGCAGCACCAATTTTCAATATGAGTTCATTCATCAGCCTGTTTGGTATCTTTGCTTGGATGGATTGAACACGCCGATTGGAGGGCCAGTCATGCTTTCTGCCCTCCCAATGCCGCCCCACGAAAATGGCACTGTTCCCATTCCGCGCCGGGAAGAATTGTCGACTGTCATTAACGCAGCAACAGGCGACTGTTTTAGCACGTCATCCTCGCGGGATGGGCGACAAGTAGATATGTTCTAGAAAACATCAATCCGTTCCAGATAAGATTGTTTCACGTCAGGTACAATAGAAACGACTTTGAGGAACTTCAGCAATGACGGTGCTTTTAGACTTGACAACCGAACAAGAAGAAACGCTGCGGCAAGCTGCGCTCCAGCGCGGGCTGGATACAGAGCGCCTGCTGCGCGAGGTCATGGACACAGCGCTTACACAGCTTGGGCAGACTGCTTCAGCCCAGCCGACTCGCCGGATTGCCGGCCTTCATGCCGGCCAAACGTGGGTGAGTGATGATTTCGATGCGCCTCTTCCCGACAGTTTTTGGCTGGGCGAAGAATGAGGTCAACAAATCTTCTTCTGGACACGCACACGTTTCTTTGGTGGGATAATGAGACAGTTAACCTCTCGCCGCGCGTACTTTCGCTCTGCTATGACCCGACCGTCATTTTGTACCTGAGCCTTGTGAGCCTCTGGGAGATCCAGATCAAGAGCGGCCTCGGAAAGCTGTCTCTGCGGCTGCCGCTTCGAGACATGGTTGAGGATCACCAGCAAAATAATGGTCTGCAACTGCTGCCGATCACGCTTGATCACATTCTTGCCTTGAACTCTCTGCCACAGCTTCACCGGGACCCATTTGATCGTCTGCTCATCGCGCAGGCGCAGGTAGAAGCCATGCCGCTGGCGAGCGCAGATCGTGTCTTCACCAGCTACCCCGTTTCTATCATCTGGTGAAGCCTCGCATCTGCCGTCTATGCGCGGTATACTGACACCGCCGCTATGCCTACGCCTCCACACAATTCTTTTTCGCCGGACCACGCGGCGCCGGCCCCTAATCCTTTTCCCGGCAGCAGCCCGCGCCGGCTACTCGCGCTGACGCTGAACACGCATCTGCCGCCGCTGTCGGCGTTTACGGCGACGAAGGACATTCGCTACCATCCGCTGTTTCAAGGGCTGTTGTTTCCGTGGGTGTGGCGGGTCTGGACCCAGCGGTTCACGCGGGCGGGGCATTACTTCGCTATCGCAACGCTGTTTTTCATGGCGTTTGGGTCTCTTTCGCTGGACCAGCAGTTTTATGTGCCGTTTACTTACGCGGTTGGCCTGTGGACTGTTGCGTATCTCGGCATGTGGCTGGGGCGGCCATCGGTCACGCTTTCAGCGCAGCTTGCGGACCGGGCGCAGGCGGGGGAGACCGTGCAAGTGGAGGTGGAAGTGCAGGCATTGGGGCGGCGCGGCGTCGGGCTGGCCGTGCTGCCGGACCGGCTGCCGCCGGACGTGGATGCGGCTTCGGAAGACGGCGCGGCCCTGCCGCCGCTGGCACCAGGCGAAACGGCGCGGGTGCGGCTGGCGCTTAGGTGCCGCAAGCGCGGGGTGTTCATGCTGCGCGGGTTCCGAGTAGAAACCGTGCTGCCACTGGGACTGATGGCGGCGCAGCGAGTGTTTTCGGAGCGGCGGACACTGCTGGTCGCGCCGCGCTTTACGCCGCTGGCCCGGCTGGACATTCCGCGCGGGCGGCGGACGCAGCCGGGCGGGACGGCGTCGGCGTTCCAGCTTGGCGACTCGTTTGAGTTTGTCGGCAACCGGGAGTACCGGGAAGGCGACCCCGTCCGCTCTATTGACTGGCGGGCGACGGCCCGCCTCAGCCGCCCGGTCGTGCGGGAATATCGGGAAGAGTTCTTGCAGCGGGTCGCGTTGCTGCTGGACACGCATTTTCCGATGCCGCCAGGCCTGCCCCCACTTCCATCGTTTGAGAGCGCCGTGTCGCTGGCGGCAGCCTTTGGCGATTACTTCGCCCGCTCCGAGTTTGCGCTGGATGTTTTTGCCGACGGCCCGACAATTCACTCAGTCCCTGCCGGGCTGGGCGAAGCGGCACGCGACCAGGTGATGGATTTGCTTGCGGCGGTCCAAGCCGACACGGGGCGGGCGGAGCCGGATTGGGACGACATCGAGCGGGATCTGTCCGCGCATCTCGGGCAGGTCACGCTGATTGTCTGCGTTTTGCAGAACTGGGACGAACCGCGTCAGGAGTTTGTCGAGCGGCTGCGGGACTACGGCACGGGCCTAAAAGTCGTCATTGTGCGGGACACGCCCTGCACCCTGCCCCCTGGCGACTGGCCGGTTCTCACGTCGGCTCAGGTTGCCGGAGGCGTGGACGAGATTTAAAGAGATCCCCCAGCAGAGTCCCCCAGCAGATTCCCCCCAGCCCCCAATAATGGGGGAGCCAGAGTAGGAATGTCCGGCGGGATGTAGGGGCGCTGTTCACCCCGCTCCGGGCGCTTTGGCCCGAGGGGCTTGCCGCGCCCTCTTCTGTCCGCACTGCTCCCTCATTATTGGGGGCTGGGGGGACGCTTTGGCCTACAACGCCCGGCGCATCAGAAAGTGAGGGATGCCGGCGTCGTCAAATTCTTCGCCTTCAGCAGTAAAGCCAAGCCGTTCGTAGAACGGGATTGCGTAAGTCTGCGAGTCCAGCACGGCTTCAGTGAAGCCGCGCCGCTGCGCTTCTTCCACAACAAACTGCATCAGCCGCAGGCCCAGACCCTGACCCCGCGCTTCCTGCATCACCGCAACCCGTCCGATTTTCGCCAGGCCGTGCTTGTCCAACAAACGCGCCGTTGCAAGCGGCGTTCCTTCGGCATCGCGCAGCAAAAAATGCGCCGCGAGGTCGTCATATTCGTCCATTTCCAGTTCCAGTGGAACGGCCTGCTCCCGGACAAAGACAGCTTTGCGAATATCAAAGCAAGCTTCGCGCTCGGCAGGTGTTCGAGTGACAGAAATTGAATAAAACATGATTAATCCACAAACCGGAACTTCAGCAGCGCCCAGGCGGCGTCCAGCGCATCGCGCCAGCCGATTTTTTTGCCTTGCGCCGCCGTCCGGGCGGCGTAATGGATAGGCGTCTCGTAGATTTTATACCCGCGCTTGATGATCTTCGCCGTCACTTCCGGGCAGAAGTCAAAGCGTTCGCAGTGCAGGGGAATAGAGTTCAACACAGACCGCCGGAACATCTTGTAGCAAGTGGCTTCATCGGTGACTTGGGTTCCAAACAAAGCATTGGTCAGCTTAGGCAGAAGGCGGCGAGCATAATAAAACTTGTCGCAAACTTCGTGGTTCAGCTTGGCGGCTTCGTGGGACAAGCGGGTGCCGTAGACCACGGCCGCGCCCTGGTCAATCAGCGCCAGCATTGGCAGGAAGTCCTGCGGGTCGTACTCGCAGTCGGCGTCCTGGATAACTACGACCTCGCCGGAAGCGTGGGACAAGGCCGCGCGAATCGCCGCGCCCTTGCCGGCGTTCTGCGGCGCGTATACAATCTTGAGGCGCGAGTTGTGCCGCGTTTCCAGCGCGTGCAGCCGGGCGCGGGTGTGGTCGGTCGAGCCATCGTCCACGACAATCAGCTCCAGGTCCGTAGGAACAGCAAGCACCGCATTTATGATTTTTTCCACCGTGTCTTCTTCATTGTAGACCGGCATCAGCACGGAAAGCATAACGCTATTGGTTTTCTGATTCGTTCGTGTTGGACTTGCCCGGCGGCAGGCGACGCTCAAATTTCAGCAGCTCGTTTTCCAGTTGAAGCGCCAGATACTTGCGCTCCTGCGCTTCGCTTTCACGCACATGGCGAAGCTCATAGGCCAGCCGCTCAAAGCCGTGCGCTAAGTTCTGGACTTCGCGGCGCAGATCATTGACTTCGTTTTGAACATCTTTAATCCGCTGCTTCGCGTCCTTGATGTCTTCTTTATTCTGATTTGTATCTTTTGTCAGAAAAAACATCTGTGCTGCTAAGTCAAGAAGCTTCTTGAACATGGTTTACAGCATACTCCATGCATTAGCAAGAATGTTTTCCGTTTGCTTTCTCAGGATTTGCGACTCGGCCTTCAAGAGCGCATACTCGGCATCAATCTGCCGGATAATGACATCGCTGGCCTTCATTTGCTCCCGAACTTCCTTGATCTGCATGAGCAAACGAGCAAAAGCGTCTTCCATTTCTTGCGTTGTTTCTAACGCCATCGCTGTTGATGTATTTTCCATTGCAAATTCCTTTCTTTGACAGCATTATACCAGAACTGCGGGGTAACTACTTGTGTCGGCGGATGCTTGCTTGACAAAGACGGCGCAGATGCCTATAATAAGAAACGAGGCATTATGGCTACAACCACAAAACCAACCACGCCGCGCCCTGCGCCTAGCAGCGGCAAACGCAAATCCGCGCCGAAGCGCAAGCGTAACCCAGTCTGGGCGCGGATCAAGACGTTCTTTACGGCGGTGACGTTTTTTGTCATGCTGGTGATTGTTGTCTTGATCGGCGTCATTATTTGGCGTCTTTACCAAACCCCGAAAACCATTGACCTGGCGTTTAACCCGCTGGGCATCACTTACTTGTACTCGTCGGATGGGACGCCGCTGGCGGAGTTCTTTACCGAGCGGCGCAAAGTCATTTCCATTGACGACATGCCCAAAGACCTGCAAAACGCGACGATTGCGTTTGAAGACAAGCGGTTCTACCAGAACGCCGGCATTGATCCGCGCGGCATCGGGCGCTCCATTGTCAGCAACTTCGTCCACAGCGATGTTAAAGGCGAAGGCGGCAGCACGATCACCCAGCAACTTGCCCGAAACATGGGTGTCGGCGGCCTGACCCGGCAAAAGTCGTTTGGGCGCAAGTTCAACGAGCTGATTATCGCGACCCAGATTAACCACAATTATACCAAGCAAGAGATACTCGAAATGTATCTCAACCAAGTCAACTACGGCAGTGGGGCTTACGGCGTCGAAGCCGCCGCCGAAGTTTACTTCAACAAGCACGCCAAGCAGCTTGATTTGGCCCAGTGCGCTTTGCTTGCGGGGCTGCCGAACCGGCCTGCCGATTTAAACCCGTACAAAAATAAAGACGCCGCCAAAGGCCAGCGCCAGCGGGTCTTGGACCAGATGCTGGACCAGAAGTATATCACGCCCGCCCAATACCAGCACGCGGTCAACGAGCCAATCAAGCTGGCTGGGGCTAAAGCGCCCGCGCAGGGCAGCCAGGTTTTTCACGCTCCCTATTTTGTCAGCTATGTCGTTGACCAGCTTCGCCGCAAGTACGGCGCGGACCGGCTGGGTGAAGGCAACTTAAAGATTTACACGACGCTGAACTGGCCGATGCAGCAGATCGCCGAGCAGGAAGTGCAGCAAGGCATCGCCAATGCCCATGAGTACGGCGCGTCCCAGGGCGCTTTGGTGTGCCTGGACCCGCAGACCGGCGAAATCAAAGCGATGGTCGGCGGCACGGATTACAAGAAGTCCCAAATCAACTACGCCGTGCATGGCCGCCAGCCCGGCTCGTCATTCAAAGCGGTTGTTTACTCAGCGGCGATCAATGACGGTTCGGTAAAAGAAGACACGACCGTGCTGGATGCCCGGACGACGTTCGGCACCGGACACGGCTCGTACACGCCGACCGATGACACCGGCTACTCGGACCGGCGGATGACCCTGCGCGAAGCCACGGCACAGTCGGTCAATGTCGTTGCTGTCCGCGTACTGCACCTCATCGGGCCGCAGGCGGCGATTCGCTATGCCCGCATGATGGGAATTCATGCGCCGCTTGACCCGGTGCTGTCGCTGGCGCTTGGCTCCAGCCCCGTGTCGCCGCTGGAAATGGCTTCGGCGTATTCCACATTTGCCGATGGCGGCAACCACCCGGAGCCGTCGGCCTGGACCCGGCTGGACGACGCCCAGGACAACATCATTGAAGATGTTCCCCCGGACATTGAAACCCATGTATTGCAGCGCGACACGGTCAGTCAGCTTGACGACATGCTCAGGGCTGTCGTCACCGACGGCACCGGCAAAATGGTCGCACCGCTGGTGCCGGACGCGCGGGGCAAGACGGGAACCACGCAGGAGCATAAAGACGTCTGGTTTGTCGGCTACAATTCTCAGCTTGTGTGCGCCGTTTGGGCCGGACACCCAATTGATGCTAATGGCCGCCACGCCGCCGGCTACGGCGAGGCAATGGAAAGCAACGCCTTCGGCGGCACGGTCTGCGCCCCGATTTGGGCCAAGTTTATGAGCCGCAGCTTGCCGATCTTCCACGCCGCACGGGTGAAGGAACTGGCGCTGGAAAAATCCAAGCAGGCGCCGGTCGCAAAGCCGGTCACGGCGGCGGATAAAGCGGCAGCGATTACCACCGATGCCGCGTCTTCCGACAGCGGCGACACTTCTTCCGAAGACGCGCCGCCGCGCCGCCACCGGACGCGCCGCGACCAGACGCCGGATAACACGGCTCAGGACAACGGCGACGGCACTGTCACGGTCAATGTCGATGATGCTTCCGGCCTGCTGGCCCCCGCAGGCTCCCCTGGCTCACATTCTGAAGCGTTCACGTCGGGCAGCCAGCCGACCACGCTGTCCCCCCAGTACGCCGCGCCTTCCGCCGGCACTCAGGGCAATTCTGCCGACCCAAGCAGCAGCACGGCAGACGGCAGCGCCTCTGCACCGGACCCATCGGTCTCGGATAACGGCACGCCGGAGCCGCCCCGCCGTCATCATCGCCATGCCGACGCTGACACCTCCGGCAATGATAACACTGTCACCGTCATGGTCAACCCCGAAGACGGTTTGTTGGCAACCAAGTGGTGCCCCCAGCAGGTTTCCCGCACTTACTCGCGCGGCCAGGAGCCGCATCGTTACAGCCGCATGTATCCCCCGCCACCCGGCGAGCAGTAAGAACCTTATGCAAGGGCACAGGGAAGTAACATGAATTTTGCCAGGGATAATTACAAGGCAGCGGCAAACTTCCGCAAGCACGGGGTTTCATTCGATGAGGCGGAAAGTGTTTTTGATGACCCGCTTGCCATCATTATAGAAGATCGGCAGCATTCCAAGCAGGAGCCGCGCGAAGTCATCATTGGGTATTCCGAAACGGGCAGACTGCTTTTTGTTTGCTTTGTAGAGCGTCAGGGAGCGATACGCCTGATTAGTGCGCGTCAAGTGACGCGGCAGGAGCGCAAAAATTATGAAAACAACTTCAACTGACGCCGAATTGGAGCTTTCGCTAAGGGTTTCTTTGTCTGACGAACAAGTCGCAGAACTCATGGCGGACGATATACCAGCAGAGTACGACGTTGATTACAGCAAAGCAAAGCCCAACCGCTTCGCCCGGCGTAATACTGCCCCAAACATTGTAAAGCTTGATGCTGATGTCGCTGCTGTCTTCCAAAGCGCGGAAGCAGTCAATACTGCTCTGCGGGCGCTCATCCAGTCCATGCCCCAAGCCAAACACCGTGAGTCTGCATAGCATGAACAAGCGTCAATGGCAGATAGTGGGTGCGGGCTGCGTCTCAACTGCGCTGCTGATGTCGTTCGGCACATCGCGTCTGCGTCCGCCGGTCGCGGGGCCTGTCGTGGAGACCAGTCCTGGTCAATTCTCCGCCAGTTTTGCAGATGCCGTTATGCCTC
>CAXTRL010000040.1:0-360 GCA_964246575.1 uncultured Armatimonadales bacterium | reverse complement strand
CTATGGGTTCTGCTTGCGTCGCTTGGCGTAGCCACGCTGACAGGGGCGTCCATTTACCACAGCCGAAAAAATGCTCATTAGAGCAAGCCGTTTATGATCACGACCCCAAAACCATCTCTCAGGCCGCCCGATCCTCGGAATGCCCCACCTTCCCGCCAGCAGACGCAGCGGGCGGCGGCAGGGCGAGCATGGGGGTTCGGCTTCGTGATCTTGCTGCTGTTTTTCGTGCTGGCCGCCCGGCTCTGGTTTCTGCAAATCGCGCGGGGGGACGATTTCCGGGACGCAGCCGCCGCCAATCAAGCGCGGCGCATTCGCATTCCTGCCCCGCGCGGCGTCATTACCGACCGCCACGGCGTTTTG
>CAXTRL010000039.1:0-15985 GCA_964246575.1 uncultured Armatimonadales bacterium | reverse complement strand
GAACGCGCTTAACACAAACGCCGTCACTTTGTAGCGCGTCGTCGGAATGCCCATCGCTTCCGCCGCGATCTCATCCTCCCGCACCGCCAGGAACGCGAGGCCGTGCGTTGAAAACCGCAGGCCGTAGGCAATCCAAAGCGTCAGCGCGGCAAACAAATAGACCCAAAAGAAGTTTGTCAAATGCGGCGTCAGAATGGTCGTGTCGCCCCGCGAAATGCCCGTGAAAGAAGTCGCGCCGTCCACGGCTTTGATGTTCCGAATGACCACTTGGATAATCTGCGCGAAGCCCAGCGTGATAATCGCTAGGTAGTCGCCGCGCAATCTTAAAGACGGCAGCCCGACCACATAGCCCACCGCCGCCGCCGCCAAACCGCTGAGGAGGCACAGCGTCAGGATGGGATACGCTCCCTGCGCCACGCCGATAGGCGAGCCGTCAATCGGCAGACCGGGGAATAGTCGAACATGGCCGTAGGTGGACACCGCCGCCGCCACATACGCCCCGACCGCGTAGAAGCCGATATGCCCCAGCGAGAACTGCCCCGTGAACCCGTTGACTAAATTGAGCGCGACGGCCAAAATGACATAAATGCCGCACGAGATAATAATGCCTTCTTTGTACTGGTCCATGCCGTAAAACGACGTCACGGACTGGTCCAGCAAAGGCCGCTCCACCCACAGGTTGCCGAGAAAGAGCAGGCCGAGTAGGGCGATGGTGCCGAAAAGACGTGTAAAAATAGAAGGGGACTTAAAGGCGGAGCTTCCCAAATCAGACTTTCTCCCAGCGTTGTTGCAGAAAGACCGTGTGTTTTAGGACCATGCCATGGATGGCACGGCTAGACGGCGCAGACGCCACAAAACACCCGCTTCGCGGGGTTCGGAATTGGATTTTGTCCGAGTGCCGCGAAGCGGTACTTCGTAGCGTCCTCGCTGTGTAGCTGTGCCATTCATGGCATGGTCTGAAAACCATGTAGGGCATGCCTAAACTTTCTCCGGGGCCAGCCGCCCGAACAGGCCGGCGGGGCGCACCAGCAAAATCACAATCAGCAGAAAGAACGCCACGGCGTCCCGGTAAGTGCTGGGAATGCCGACGCCGGGGCCGTAAGCGACCACCAGCGTCTCCGCCAGCCCCATAATCAGGCCGCCGACGACCGCGCCAGGGATGTTGCCGATGCCGCCCAGCACCGCCGCGACAAATGCTTTCAGGCCCATCAAGACGCCGACATACGGCGTAAACGCCGTTCCCGACAGCCCCGTCACCATCACCCCCGCCGCCCCGGCCAGCGCCGCGCCGAGCGCGAACGTGAACGCGATCACCGTGTTGGTATTAATTCCCATCAGCGCCGCCGCGTCGGCGTCAAACGAGACCGCCCGGACGGCTTTGCCAATGCGCGTATAGGTAACAATATACGTCAGCAGGGCCATCAGCATCAGCGACAGGCCGAAAATCAGCAGCGTTTGAACGCTGAGAGTCACGCCGAGAAGACGAACATTGTTCGGCAGCGTGACAATTTGGCCGGTCTGGATAAAGCGCGGGTCGGACGAGAAAATCTGCGGCAGAATGCCGAAGTTCTCCAAAAACAGCGACACGCCGATCGCCGTAATCAGCGCCGTCAGCCGCGAGGGCGTTCCGACAGTCCGGCGCTTCTGCGTTGTTCTGAGAAGCGCGGCAACCGCAATCCAAACCACAATCCCAATTGCGATTGCCGAGGGCGGGTTGCGGTTGTCGTTCGTTGCAATGCCGTAAGCGACGTAGCCCGACGCGCCGCCGATGACAATGCCGGGAATGATCCAGGACCGGGTTCGAAGAGGCCGGTACGCCGCCTGCTCGATGACTAAGCCGAGCAGGGCGCAGAGCAGCATGGCGCAAATCAGCACCAGCAGCGCTCCCAGTGGCGACGGCAGCAGGCTATGAAACGGTCCATGCGCCGGCAGCCAGGTTCCCAGAACCCCCGCCGCGCCGAGGCCCGCATACGCGCCGACCATGTAAACGTCGCCATGCGCGAAGTTGATTAGCTTCAAAACGCCGTAGACCATTGTGTAGCCAAGCGCGATCAGCGCATAAATGCTGCCAAGCTGAATGCCGATAAGAAGTTGTGGGACGAGTTGGTGCATAAAGTTAAATGAAGCAGGGAAATATTCCCCCCAGCCCCCAATAATGGGGGAGCAAGAATAAAGATAAGAGGGAAGACAGCCCTGTTCTTTTCCTGTCATGCTCCCCCATTATTGGGGGCCGGGGGGACCCTTCTACGGATTGATCGTCGTAATATACTTATAGCCTGCGCCATGGATTTGCAGCACCATCGCAGGCTTAATCGCGTTCCGGTCCGGTCCAATCGAAATCGTGCCGGTAATGCCGTGGTAGTCCTTCGTGGCCGCAATCGCATCGCGTAGCTTAGTGCGGTACGCTAAAGACGAGTAATCACCGTCGGCAGGAGCGCCCGCACGTTTTATGGCGTCTGCCAAAACGCCGACGGCGTCATAGCCGGAGGCCGCCAGCGAGTCCGGCTGCTGGCTGCCATAAGCGGCTTTGTACGCGGAAACGAACTTCTGAATGGTGGGGTCCGGGTTGCTCATGGACGAATGGTTAGTAAAATACGAGCCTTCCAGCGCCGCGCCCGGCCCGCCTGCGCCTTCCACCAGCTTGGGCGAGTCCCAGCCGTCGCCGCCGAGCAGCGGAACGGTCAAGCCGATGCTCCGGGCCTGCTTGGCAATCGGCCCCACCTGGCCGTAGTAGCCCGGCACAAACAAAATGTCCGGGTTTGCGGCCTTGATCTGCGTGAGCTGCGCGGTGAAATCCACATCGCCTTTGCTGTAGTTCTGCGCGATGACGATCTGGCCGCCGTCCTGAGTGAAGTTCTGCGTAAAAAACTTGGTTAACCCGATGGAGTAGTCGTTTCCGGAGTCAGTTAAAATTGCGGCACGCTTGGCATGAAGATTTTTTGCAGCAAACTCCGCTTCCGCTTTTCCCTGAAACGCATCAATGAAGCAGACCCGGAAGATATAAGGGCCAAGCTGGGTCACTTTGGGGTTTGTGGAGGACGGCGAGATCATCGGCACTTTGGCGGCGTTGCAGACCGGCCCAGCCTGGATGGAAAGCGTGGACGCGACTTCTCCAATCACTGCGGTCGGCTTGTCGCTGGTGATAATTTTCTTGACCACGCTGGAAGCGCCGTCCGGGGTTCCCGCGTCGTCCTGCAAATCCACCGTCAGCGGATGCCCGTTCACGCCGCCGGCGGCGTTGATGTTTTTGACGGCAAGCTCGACGCCGTTATCCGTAGAATGCCCGAACGTGGAATTGTCGCCCGTGAGCGAGCCGTATTCGCCGATCATAATTGACCCTGCTGGGGCGCTGCCGCCGGAAGATACTCCGTTTACGGTGGTCGAAGTCTTGTTCGCGCAGCCGCCGGAAATAAACGCAAGCACGGCGGCGGAGCAGAGGCAGCCCAGAAGACGCGCCGGGGCGCTGAAAACAGTCATAAATGCAGATTCCTTCAAGTGTGTGGTGTGGAAAAAGAATGGGGCGGCGCTGCCCGGCGTAGGTTAAGAAGCTTATTCGCCAAGTTTGTGTCCAAATCCTTCCCGCTCCGCAAGTTTTCTTGCTAAACCGAAACTTGCTGCCCCGACAAGCAGCGAAAGCGTCAGCAGCGACAAGTAGAGGCCCAAACGGAACGGGGTGGGGGCGTAGGTGAACACGACCCGGTGCAAGCCGGGCTGCCGCACTTTAATAGCCCGCAGGCAGCCTTGATAAGTTTCAATCGGCACGCGCTGACCATCCAGGGTCGCCTGCCAGCTTGCCGCCTGCGTGTCTTCTAAAATCAGCCGATCAGGCGCGGCCGTTTGGAAGGTCAGCGCCACTTGGTCCGGCCCGAGGTCCGTGAGCTGAACGGAAGACGCCGAGTGTTCCAGATGCGCCCGAGGCTGCCAGAGCGTGTTGCGCGACAGATACAAAAGCGCTTTCGGCCCCTGCTGACGACCCGGCGGCGCAAGGGTCGGGGCGGCGCGGACGGAAACCAGGCCCGGCAGCGTCCGCTCCGGCGGCGTCACCCGGCAAACGGCGACGTACTTTACGCCCAGCGCCCCGCTGAGGTCTGCCGCCTTGTTTCGGGTGCTTTGGGCGGCCTTCGGGTCAAATGCCCGCGCCGCAGCCGCCGAAGCCGTTTGGATGTTCTTCAGCGCGACCGGCTCGTAGCCGAAGGCATCAGACAGGCCGTAAGGCATCATCAAATTGGGCGTCAGCGTATCGGCCCAAAGCGCCTGGTAGTTCGGCGTCCCCTGCCGGAAGTCTTTCGGCGTCGTGAACCGCAGCCAGACGCCGCTGGTCGGGGCTATCATCCGCGCTTGATGCGCCGCGACATCCGGGTCGCTCTGCACCAGCGCGACGTTTGGGGACACGGGGTAAAGTGCGGCGGGGTCCGCCAGAGGATACAGCGTTCGTCCAAAGTGCGCCAAATCCGCAAACGCCAGCAGCAGCACCCCAGCGATCAAAAGCTGCTGACGGTTGAAGCGTGGCACCTGTGCCATTCCGAACGCCGCCAGCAGAGACAAAGCAAAACACGCCGGAAGCAGGCACCGGGCCGGGTCATGGAACGACCGAAAGCCGGGCAGCACGAAGTACGCTAGATAGTACAAGCCGCCGGCCCCGCCAAGCGCCATCCAGACGCCGACAAAGAACACGCCGGCCCAGAACCGAGCGGCGCGGCTCTGTCGCCGGAACGCCGCCATGCCGCCCCAGAGTGCCAGCGCAAACGGCAGTACGCCAACATAACAGCAGGTTTCCCAAGAATTGCCCCGCGCCGTCCAGTCGCCAAAATAGGGACTGCCGTGCAGGTGCGGCAAAACAAAGTTGCCGAGTTGATTAAACGGCAGGTAAAACCTGTCCACAACCGCAAACGACAACCGCTGCCGGGCCGCATCCCGAAACAGCGCCAGTGTCGGCAAAAGCTGCCCCATCGCCAGCCCCGAAGCAACTGCGACGGCCAGCAAAAGCAGACCCGCCGTTCGTAGCCCCGTAGGGGCAGGCCCCCGTGCCTGCCCTTCCTTCCGTGCCTGCCCTTCCTTCCGTGCCTGCCCTTCCTTCCGTGCCTGCCCTTCCTGCCCCCTCGTCTTTACCTTGCCGTCAAGAAGCACAAACACCCCATAAGCCGCCGCCAAATACAGCGTCAGCAGGGTCATTTGAACGTGTGCGGCCAAAAGCTGCAAGCCCAGTACCAACCCCAGCGTCAAGGCGTCTTGAACACGTCTGCGGGTCAGTACGCCATGCAAGCAAAAAAGTACCCAGGGCAGCCAGGCGGACGCCTGAACCATGTTTGGGAACTGCTCTTTAGACACAAGCTGGCCGCCGAACATAAACGTCACCGCCGCCAGCAGCGCCGGGCCGGTGCCGACCCCCAATGCCCGCCGGGCGAACGCATAAGTTCCCAAACCCGCAATCCAGACATGCAGCGCGACCGTGAAGTTGATGAACTGCGCCGGCGAAACGACCGGCAGCAGCGCCGTCACGGGATATAGCGGCCAGGTCTGCGGGTTGCCGGCGTAGGGCGTCCCGCACAAAATCAACGGGTTCCAAAGCGGCATCCGGCCTGCTGTCAGATTTTGCTTCAGGAAAATTTGCATCGGCAGAAAGTAAAGGCCGATGTCGCCCCAGTACAGCGCCTGCCCTTCCATGACCTGACGCCAAAAGTAAAGAGTCGTCAGCAGCAGCAGAAATGCGGCGACAAGGCCATGCGCTTGCCAGGGGCGCAGCTTTCGTGCAGGATGGGAATGGTTTGGAGAAGAATGGCTTGTGGGAAAAGTTCGCACGGCAGGCAGTGTATCACGGGGAAAGAGGCTTTGTCAAGGGAATCGCTGCCACGCAATGAAGACCCACGCAATGAATTGCATGGCTGAAGAGCCTTCGGCTGGTTGTCCTGCGGACAGAAGAGCAGCAGACAAAAACAATTCCCATCTTCTTGTCCGCAGGACAGCCGGCGCGGAGCGCCCTTCAGCCACGGAATTTATTCCGTGGACCCAGAAAGAGGCTTTGTCAATGCTCCAAGTAGCAGTAATCGGCGGAACAGGCTTCGGAACGGCGCTGGTGGCGGGAGCGCCGGAGATTGTTGAGACCGAATATGGGACGGCTGCACTGACACGGGCGCAGCTTGGCGACGATGCCGAGTTGCTGTTTCTGGCCCGGCACGGCGCGGGCCATTCGCTGCCGCCGCACCGGATCAACCACCGTGCGAATATCGCCGCTCTGCGCGATTTAGGCGTGGGCGCTGTGTTCGCAACAACCGCGGTCGGCTCGCTGCGCCCCGAAATCGCGCCCGGCGATTTCGTGATTTTAGACGACTTCTTGGACTTCACGAAAGGTGAAGTCGTGACGTTCTACGGTGAGCCGGGTGGGGTGCGGCACACGGATTTCGTGCATCCTTACGACCTAAGCTTGCGCGAGATTTTACTGGAAACGGCAGGGCCGAAGATGAGGCCGCGTGTTCATCCTACTGGAACCTATCTTTGCATGTCGGGGCCGCGCTATGAAACGCCTGCCGAAGTGCGCTTGTTCGGGCAGTGGGGGGCGTCGGTCGTCGGCATGACTGGCGCACCGGAAGCGATCCTCTGCCGCGAAGCGGGCCTGCGCTATGCCGGAGTCGCTTTAGTGACCAATTACGGGACGGGTCTGCTGTCTGCCGCGCCGCTGTCTCACGCCGAAGTTGAGGCCGAAATGGCCGCAAGCCGTGACCTTTTGGCGTCGTGGCTGCTGCGGGCGGTACAAGCTGTAAAATAAGCGCGAAAATAAATTTTTCTCTTGTGCTGACTCGCGTTTCCGGCCTAACTTCTGCTGTATAATAAACCGATACTATTACTGGTTTCCCAACCTGTTTTCTCGGTCATAGCAAGGATAAACTGATGCCACAAATACTCGGTAAGATTTTAGGTGTTTGCAGCGTGTTTTCAGTCATAGCCGTCCCGGCGCTCGCTCAGCAGGACGACATCACGCCGTTTCAGCAGGCCGACCATTACACGGTCGTCGGCACCGTGCAGTCGGTCAACGGCTCCGGCGAACGGCTTGTCGTCAACGGCAATGATTTTAATCGTTACATCATAGACGCCTATGGCGCGGACATCACTCTTTTGGACAGCCGTTTGGGCGAAACGGCGAACCTCGCACGTGGAATGCGTGTGCGGATTGTCGGCACCCTGCTCGGCCACAATCTTCTTGAAGCCGACCGCCTGCGTGTTCTGCCGAACTTTGCCGGCTCCGGCGACCCGCAGCCCGCTTACTTCCAGCCGCCGGTCGTGGCCGAGCCGCGACTGCCAGTCGTAGACCCGGAGCCTGCCGTGATTGATACCCCGGCTCTGCCGATCCCCGTTCCGACCGTCGCCACTACCCCTGGCCCACAGTTTTTGATGGACGGCTCAGTCCGGGATATTGATGCCGCCCGCAATGAGGTAACACTGCTCGGCGATGACGGCAAGCCTTACACGGCAAGCCTGGAAGACACCGACATTATCCTGCGCGGCACCGAGCGCATGGGCCAGATTGCTGACCTGTCGCGCGGAATGCGCGTGCATTTGGTCGGCGTCCAGCGTCCCGACGGCACTGTGGAAGCCGACCGCCTGCGCGTCCTGCCTGCCGCCGAGCTGCCCGCTCCCGTGGTTGCCGCGCCCGTAGTCATATCCGACAACATGGACTCCTACACCGGCATCTTGATTGACGCTCGCGGCCTGCCCGACATCAGCCGCTCCCCGGCCCCAGCCATCTACAGCACGGCCCCCGACGCTGCCCTGCTGTACCCGGACCGCTCCCATGTCCCGACGCCTGACGAAGTCCAGGAAGAGTCGATTGTCCGCTACTACTGGAACGTCGACTCCGCCGCAAGCGGCGTCGGCGGCACAAACCCGCTGATCTTAACCGCCGTCGCCGTCCTCGGCCCCGCTAAAGACGCCGTCCAGCTTTCCCCGGAAGACAGTGCCCGCTTCCAAGCTTTAGACAAGCGCCTGCACTTCACCCGCACCTGGAAAGTCGGCTTCCTCATGCCCGCCGACCACTAAGCGGTCCAGTCATCCAAATCCGCCCTGCCAACAACGGCAGGGCGGATTTTTTGTTGTCGTAAGTGGTAAGATAGTTTGAAAGAGATCACAAAAACACGCATATGAATATACGCTTTCATAATTTAGGCAAGATCAAAGAAACAGAGTTGGACTTAAAGCCAATGACGGTCATCATTGGACCGAACAACTCCAACAAAACGTATATTGCCTATTCTATTTATGGGTTGTGGCTAACTATTATGCAGGCCGACCTGACTGTCAGCGAATTTCCCTTTCATTTGGCCTCCGATGGTAGTATGTCTACTAAACTGGAGGAATTACAAAAAGCATTCGAGACGGAAATCAATGATAACGCCACCATTTTTTTAAGTGAGTTAGAAGGTTTTTATCAAGATTCCAGCGGCTCTTTGTTTTCGCGCACTCGGTATGACATTATGATGTCTCACCAAGAATTCAGAGCTTTACTTGAACCACTTTCAGGCACTTCATTAGCCGTATATGGAGGAGGTAACATGCAAGTGTCTTTAGAAGAAAGTTCTTTAGTGTTATCCCCGCCAGAAAAGACAGGACACCACATTAGTGCTAGCCAAGATTTCTACTCCCACGATACCTGGCGGTTTGAAGCCAGCATTGCATTGAATATAAGCCTTCGAAGGCATCTATTTGGGCATCCCTACCTTTTGCCTGCCGAGCGTAACGCTCTTGTCATCACCTACAAAGTGCTTGCAAAAAATCGATTGAAACTTATGCTGGACGCTCAGCGTCGATCATTCAGCAGCCGCGAAACCTCAAAGCGTCAACTTGACCTACTTAAAGAGGCTGGAGAAGTACGTTATCCGCAGCCGATTGAAGATTTCTTAGAGCTACTCTTCGAGATTGAAACAGAGGTTGAACCTTCTTCACAGAGTGGAATGGAAAAGCTTGCGGCTTACATTGAGCAAACCATTCAAGACGGCAACAAGATTAACTTTCGAGCAACGGCTTTAGGCGGTCAGGAAATCATGGTGGATGTCGGCAATGGCTTGAACATTGACTTGTACAACGCTTCTTCGTCCATCAAGCAGCTTGCGCCGCTTCTTCTTTACTTGCGCTACCGAGCATCAAAAGGCGACTTGCTGATTATTGACGAGCCGGAGATGAACCTGCACCCGGAGTCGCAGGCAAAGCTGCTGGAAGTGCTGGCGATGCTGGTTAATGAGGGGGTTTATGTACTGCTGACCACGCATAGCCCTTATATCATGTCTCACTTAAACAATCTGGCGCAGACCGAGGAAGTATCTGCGGCGGCAAAACGACGGCAGGCAAAGTCTTTGTACCTGAACGACCCATCGGCCCTGCTGACGATGGATCAAATCAGCGCCTATGAGATGCGTGACAACCAACTGCATTCGCTGAAAGATCCAGACTATGGTATCCGGTGGGATACTTTGAGTGATGTTTCAGGCGAACTACAACAAAAATTCTTCCAAATCTACGAGGAAGGACATAAACCGGAACGTGCCAAGACAACCCGCAAGCCTGCAAAAACTTCGAGCGAATAAAAACGGCAACATCGATACCAGCCAGTTCAATTTTTTGGAAAACTTGTTAGTCTTCCGTACCTTGCAAGGCTTGTCAGTTCCGGCGGAAAGCGGGGTCAAGTTCAGCATCAGCCGTCAGGAAGGGGAGGGTGGCATTTGTCTGCTCATTCATGTCGACAATCAGCGCTTCCCAGTATTCGAAGCAGATGTCCCGCGCCCAGACTATTTAGTCTTGTATTTTCACGGAGATGGCTGCATCTGCACGATTATTGAGATGAAGAGCAAAGACAATAAGAAGCTGGAACATGGCTTGGAGCAGATCAAGTCATTGGCGGACAGACTGAAGGCGGAGTTTGCCGAGCATCTGCCTCACGGGTTTCAACTCAAGATTCAGGGCATTTTGCTTTGTCAAGTTAATGCTCAGGTGCCGGGTCCGAAAATCCAGCAAATGGCGAAAGCGGGACTGACCATTTTCCCCGCACAGTGTAATGACCGTGCAGAACTCTACCCATACATCTCGAAGACGAACGACCTCAAAAGCCGCTTTGTGAACAAACCATGCCGCAACCCGATTGAGCGGGGGCCAGTCGAGCAAATGATGTCATACGATGCTCTCAGCAAGCGTCTGTCTGACAAATCTGCTGAGGCAAGGCGAGACAAAGGTTTACACATCAATTTTGTTTTGTCAGAAGCAGATGATTATGCGGTTCTTGCCACACACGCCAAAAAGTGCGTGTTCTTCGTCAAAGAACAGGGTGATGAACATCAGCAGAGGCTTTTGCAGGATATCGCCGCGAATGGGTTAGAAGATAAGTTCAATGTAGAGCGGATGCTGGAGTAAAGAAACCCAGTGCAGCTAAGCCATGACATTCTCGCCTTCTTTGGCGTTCGGTTGATCGCTCCGCTTGGCGGCAGGGTTAATCAGCACTGGCTGGTGGAAGCGCAGGGAGAGCAGTTTGTGCTGCGGTGCTGGGGGCTGTCGCCGCTGATAACAGATGTCTCAGCCCACGTTGAGTCAATCAACTACGAGGTACGTCTACTCGGCCATCTCGCAGCGCTCGGCTGGCCTGTCGCGCCTCCGGTTGCTGGACCGATACAAGCAGCCGGTGATACTTGGAGTCTCGCTCCTTTTCTACATGGCGATCTGCCAGCGGCTGACCCAGTCCACGGGGGGCGTAAAGAACAGCGCGAACGCGGGCGTCTTCTGGCGGAGTTTCATGCTGGCCTGGCACAAGTGCCTGATTTGGGGCAGCGGCCCGGCTGGCGGCGCTGCGAAGAGATCCTGGCCGATCCGACGCTGGATGACGTTTTAAGCGAGAATGAAGAGGAGCGGTCAGAAGAAGTCCACATCCTGCGCTGGCACCTAGAACGCGCCCGCGAGCGAGTTGCAGAACTTCAGCCCAAAACTTGGCCCGGCATTGTCATTCACGGTGACTTCACGCCCTGGAACCTGCGCTTTACCGAGGGACGGCTTTGTGGCATACTAGACTTTGAGCTTGCCCACTGGGATCACCGGGTCGGCGAGTTTGCGCTTTCGTGGCGCGGCAAATATGATGACGTGATCTTGGGGTATGCCGAGGTTTCGCCGCTGGAGCCGGAAGAATGGGCGCTCATCACGCCGCTCTGGTGGGCGCAGCTTATCCAAGGTGCCTGCGTGGATATAAAGGCCGGTGTCCAAAGCGATGGCTGGGCGATCAGCAAGCTGCTGCTGCGCTCCCCATTGATGGGAAAAGACGCCGAAGCATTTCAGGCTTGACAGGTGACAAACTGAAACGCCCGGACGCAGTGCGCGTCCGGGCGTTTTTGTGTTTGCGAAGTCACCCTATAAGCCGGGTTCTGTGTTTGTGTGGCCATCTCTCTGGGACACGCATTGCTGCGGGCCTCAAGCGGCGTTCGCAGGCGCGTTGCATTCCCGCCGTTCCAGGCGAGGACGAGAACGCTCAGGCCGCGCCCTCCAGCCTTGCTCCCGATGGGGTTTACCCGGCATCTGCGTCTCCGCAGGCCCGGTGCGCTCTTACTTTAAGTCCCGAAGGACCGCACCATTTCGCCCTTACCAGACTTCTTGCGATTTACATCTGACGAAGTCTGGCGGTATGTTTCTGTGGCACTTTCCGGCGGGTCGCCCCGCCCGGCCGTTAGCCGGCATCGCTGCCCTGTGGAGTCCGGACTTTCCTCTGACGCGCCCCTGGCGGGACGCGCAGCGGCCACCCGGATGACTTCGGCGTTAAGTATAGCATATTCACGGCCAATTTCCCTAGCCTTCCGCCATAGGGGCGGGGGGCCAAACGCCTTCCGTCGGCAAAATGGACGTGCCTTTTGGGGTCATCTCGACAACCCGCGTGGCAAGGAATGCGGCGATCAGGAAGCAAAGCGCCCCGACAGTTAGGGTCGGAAGCGGCTGGTCATGGAAAACGTACCGGATCACGAGCGGCATTCCCAGCGAGTAGACCATCTGCGGGATGACGATAAACAAGTTGAAAATGCCCATGTACACGCCGACGCGCTCTGACGGCAGGGCAACGGACAAGATCGCGTAAGGCATCGCGAGAATGGCGGCCCAGGCAATGCCGAACGCTACCATCGGCAGGAGCAGCAGGTACTGGGAATGGATAAACGTGACGCTGAGCAGCCCGATGCCCCCCAAAGCCAGCGAAGCCGCGTGCAGCTTGGGCCGGCCCAAACGGGTTGCGACCCCTGGCATCAGCGGTGCGACCAGAAAAGTCACAACCGAAGACGCGGCCATGCAAAGCCCGCCCCACTCGGTCGCCCGGTCAAACACCGCCCCTTTTGTGGTGGTCGCGCCGAATACGTTGCTGGCGATGGAAAGCGTGAACAGGCCCCAAAAGCAGGACAAGCCGAACCAGGTCGCGAACTGGACCGGGAACAACTGCTTCATGGTCAGCGGCATCGCCGCAATGGCCTCAAAGATTTCTTTTGCACCAGCGGCGACGCCGCGCGTGGCCCGGCGCTGGCGCTCAAATGCAGCCATGTCTGCCGGCGGGTCTTCTTTTGTCCGAAGCACTGTCCACAGCACGCAGCCGAGGAACATGGCGGCCCCAATGCGGAACGAAAACAGCACCGACAGTGGTACGCCATTGGCCGCTTCTGTCGTCACGCCAAAGTGGTTCAGAACCCAGGGCAGGATGTTGGCGAGCGTCGCGCCGAGGCCGATAAAGCAGCTTTGCACCAGAAACCCGACCGCCCGCTGCTTCAGTGGCAGCTTGTCGGCGACAAACGCCCGGAACGGCTCCATTGAGACGTTGACGCTGGCATCCAGCACCCAGAGCAGGGAAGCCGCCACCCAGAGCGCGGGCGAAGACGGCATCAGGAACAAGGCGATGGACGCTAAAATCGCGCCGGCCAGGAAGTAAGGGCGGCGGCGGCCCCACTTCGCGCTCCACGTCCGGTCACTCATCGCACCGATAATCGGCTGGATCAGCAGGCCCGTGACCGGCCCGGCGAGTCCCAAAATCGGAATGTTGTCCGCATGAGCGCCGAGCTTGGTGTAAATCGCGGCCATGTTCGCCATTTGCAGCCCCCAGCCGAACTGGATGCCGATATAGCCGAAGTTCATAGTCGCCAGCTCGCCCAGCCGCAGCTCCCGCTTTTCTTCGAGCGGGATGCCGGCGGGGACGTTGCCGTGGACGTTTTCTTGGATCATTGCGTAATTTCCTTTTATTGGTATAAAACAAAAGCAGAAAGCGGCGCGAGAGAAAGAGTCGGGCCGGACTGAACCTTGCCCTGAGTGCCGGCGTGATCCCCACTTGCCGCGAGGTGCCACTGGCCCGGCGGCAGGGTCAGTATATCGGTGGTTGTCGCTCCGTGGAAGATAACCAGTGTTTTGCGCCAAGTGTCGCCGCTGGGTGCTCCATCCAGCATAAACGCGGCAGTCTTGGCCGGCAAGCTCGCCGCCGGCAGAAACGAGACGGTCTCGCGGACAGCGGCGGCAGTGGCATTGCGGAATGCCGGGTGGCTGCGGCGGATCGCAATCAATCCACTGTAATACTCGGAAACATCGACGAATTGCCGGCCCCGCGCCCAGTCAAAGTGGTTGACGGCGTCGCCCAGATTGTACGAATTGCTTTGCCCCTGCTTGGTCCGGCCAAGCTCCGCCCCGCCTTCCAAAATCGGCACGCCCTGGCTGAGAAGCACCATCGCGCCGGCCAGCTTCAGCGCCTGCCGGTCGAGCTTGTCGTCGCTTGGAAGGGTCTTTGTGATTTTATCCCAGAGCGTCATATCGTCGTGGATCGAAACGTAGTTCATTGATTCCGTCGGTGCCTGCGTGAAGTCCGGCGAGCCGCTGATTGCCAATTGCAGCAGCGCCGGGTCCGCGCCGCCGCCAAGCGCAAAGCCGGCTTTGCCGCCGTTCAAGTCGCCCCGAATTACGCTTCGGATGTTGTCGTTGAAGACAGCCACCCGGAGGCCGCGCTGAGAACCCTTGCCAAAGCGGGTGGGGCCGCCGCCGGTCCAGGGTTCGCCGTACAGCAGAATGTCCGGACGCAGACGGTGCAGTGTGTCCGAAATGGCGCGGACCGTTTGCGGCGTGAAAATCGCCAGTAAGTCAAACCGAAAGCCATCCACATGGTACTGCGTAACCCAGTAAGCCAGGCTGTCGCAGATAAACTTGCGGACCATCGGGTGGTCGTCATCCATGGCATTGCCGACCCCGGACTCATTGAGCAGCTCCCCCTGCGGGCCGGTGCGGATGTAATAGTAGGGGACCGCCGCCCAAAACGGCGAAGCGTCCCCGCTAACCGGCACGGTATGGTTGTAAACAACGTCCATGACTAGCCCAAGATGGTTTTGGTGCAAACCCATCACCATTGTCTTGACTTCGCGGATGACCGAAGTCGGGTCATTCGGGTGCAGGGCATAACGCGGCTCTGGGACGTCAAACAGCTTGGTCTCGTAGCCCCAATTGTACCCTTTCGAATTGTCCGGTGCAATGCTTTGGAAGGGCAGCACATGCAGATGCGTGATGCCGAGCCGGCGTAAATAGTCCAGTCCGGTCGGCTGGCTTGTGCCGGGGACTTTCATGCCGGGTGTCACTAAACCAAGATAAGTGCCGCGCAGGGCCGGCGGCAGGCCGCTGGATGGGTCACTCGTGAAATCCCGCGTGTGGACTTCATAAACGACGGCGTCCGTCGGCTGGGCCAGTTTCGGGCTTGGAACCGTGCCGAAGCCCGCCGGATTGGTGCGAGACAGATCTACTACCATGGTTCGCTGCAAATCAGCGCTTGCCGCGCGGCCATAGATGTCCGGCGCTGTGTGCTGCGCTCCATAAGACGTAAAGCGGTACTGGTAATAAATGCCGTTCAGGTCGCCGGGAACCGACGCGGACCAGACCCCGGCGGTCCCAGGATGCAGCGGGATTTGCCGGAATGCGCCGGATGCCGCGTCTTTGTAAAGCAGCAGCTCCGCCGCCGAAGACACCGGACTCCAGACCTTGAACGTCGTTCCGGTGCGTGTGTAGCTTGCGCCTAAATCACTGCCGCTGTAGAAGTATTCCGGGCCGGACAAAACGTCGCGGGCGAAAATCGGCCGGGATGTCCCGTCGGAAAACTGCAAGGACAGCGGGCGCACGATGTCGGCTGGCGTCAGCTTGCGGCTGAGTGTCAGGCGCTGCGTCCGGCTCATCGCTTCCTGCGTCTGGTCGGGAGAAGGTCTTAGCTCTGGATTATCCAGCGATGTTTGCAGCGTGTGCACGTTGAAATCCACGCGGAACAAAACCACAGTGTTATCAGCAGGCACGACGAGTGCAATGTTGGCGCCGCCGGGCTGGAACCCGGCGCCGTAGTTTTCTGCAAAGCTGCCGCCCCGCGTGATCTTGTACTCGTAGCTGCCTCTGGGCAGACGCACTTGAAGCTCATAAACGCCGGCTGCCGTTTGCTTCATTCGTGTCCGGCTGTCGTCCGTGTTCCAGTTTGAGCCGCCGATCGCCAACTGGAACGTGCCTGCCAGCACGACCTCGTCCCCGCCGTCCTGGCCTTCCACAGCTTCCACTTTTGTGATGGAAATCGTTTCTGCCCCGCAGCGAACGGAAACATGGCCCAAAAGCGAAGCCGCCGTCGCCGGCTGGTCCAGCCCCAGCGTGATCTGATCGGCGGTATCCAAGAACACGGGCTTGATGGCGCCGGGAGCTGCGGCGGAAACGGAAGAGGAAGCAAGCACCCGAATGGGGGAAACCTGCGACCGGCAAGCGGTTAGGCTGGTGCCGAGAAGGCAGGCAAAAGGAATAGCTCCCCAAAGTCTGCAAGTGATTTGTTTTCTATCGTGATGCACTCGTGGAAGCTTTCCCTCAGCGAATTACGTCTGCCGGCATTTATGTGAGTGTCCGTTCTATCCAAGAGACAGGTTATTGAAGTAGGCGTTATGGTCAGGCTTTTTGGAGCCTGAGTTCGTTTGCTGGACTTGGAAGCCGGTGATCTTGCCCT
>CAXTRL010000038.1:8133-16513 GCA_964246575.1 uncultured Armatimonadales bacterium | reverse complement strand
AAACTTTAGGCTTGGGCGCGGCGGCTCAGGCGCGGCTTCGGGCGCAGGCGGCGTGTCCGGCCACCATGATGCTTCGCCCCACTGCCCCAGAGTTTCCCAATCATCACTTTGAACCGGGTGCGCGGCGCTGCCGCAAAGAGCGGCCCGCAGGATCGCCGCCGGCTTCAAGCCTGGATCACTCGGATGGCCGTCTTTTTTCAGCTTGTGGGGTGCGACGTACAGGTGCAGCGCGGACCGGGGGCGGGTCATAGCGACATACAGCAGGCAGAGCATCCCGGTCACTTCGTCGGATGCCGCTTCTTCGGCAAGCGCTTGAAGCGCCGGGTCAAGCTGCTGAACCACAGGGCTGGGACGGGCATACACCGCTTCAATGGGTGATGCGCCGTCCGAAATGGCGCGGACGCCGGCCCGCTTAACCAGGCACGCCGCATCGGAGGCGCGGGTCTTCCATTCCAAATCAGGCAGGAATACGGCATCAAATTCCAGCCCTTTGGCCCGGTTGATGGTCATCACGCGCACCCGCGCCGTTCCCGGATTTTCAACGTCGCTTTCGCGGACGGCACGCACGAACTCGGACGGGCGCAGGGGCGGCAGGGCGTCCAGCCCGGCGGCCATCTCCAAAAGCTGTTCCAGTCGTCGTGCCGTCCGGTCCAGACCATAGGGTGCCAGCGCGGCGGCCCACTCCATCACAACGCCCGCGTAGCCGTCGGAAAGAACGCGGCGGCGAACGGCGGCAGCGAAAGACGCGGTTTCATTGGGGTCCGAGGCGTTGGGCGGCAGCCCCAGCAACGGGCCAAGGGGGGAACAGGCGACGTGGTAGGCCGCCGCCGTATGCCCCGGATGGTCGGCCAGCAGCATCGCCGACAAAATCAGCTCCACTGCCGGGTCATCGGAAATTTTGCCCACGCCTTCGCCGCTGACGGCGACCCCTTCCGCCCGCAGCAGCTCCACCATCTGCGCCAGTGTTTTGTTGGTCCGCACCAGAACGCCGACCGACTTCTCCGGCGGCATCCTGCCGATCTCCTGAGCGATGCGCTTGCCGCACTGCGCCAGATGAGAATCATCCGCGTCACTTGCGTTTTCCGCCTCGCCGTCTCTGGTTACGGGAACCGCAAGAACTGGAACAGCCGGCACGGGGGACACGCACAGCTCCACGAAGCCCGGCTGCGGCCTTGCGGCTTCATGCTCGCCGAAGTAGCCGACCCAGCGCTCTGCTGTCTGCGTATGCTTGTTCAAAGCTTCGTTCGCGCTAATAGCTTGGAACACGGCGTTGACGACTCCCAGCACAACTCCCGACGAGCGGTAACTTTTCTCTAAAGTTCCTTTGGTCAACGGCTGAATGTCGCTGCCAAGCTGCTCGAAAATCTCCGCCCGCCCGCCGCGCCAGCCATAGATTGCCTGCTTAGCGTCACCAACCACGAATACCGAGCCGGGGCCTGCCGCCGCCTGCCGCGCAAACCCCTTGAGAAGTCCCCACTGGGCATCGCTGGTGTCTTGAAACTCATCCAGCAGCAGGTGTTCCAAAGGCCCGTCCAGCCGCCGCCCGATTTGAGCCGCATCGCCTAGAACACGCTGAAGCAGCGTTGGCGTTTCCGAAAACAGCAGAAAGCCGTGTTTCCGCCGCTGGGCGGTGAAGTGCTTCGAGAACGCTGTTGAAACCTCCCGAAGCGCCAGCGTCCGTTCTTGCAGCTCCCGCAGAAGCTCATGCTTGGCGGTTTGCAGCAATACTTGGTAGACTTCGGTTGTTCCGTCGGCAATGTCTCTGCGCTGAAACTGCGATTTCCCCGCGAGACAGGCGCTTGCAAGGCCGCTGCTGCAAAACGCTTCCCAGTCGCCACCCAGAAACTGCGCCAGATTGCTGCTGACGGCACTGCGCCAGTGGCCGTTGTCGGCGTGAGGGGGAGTGTTCCTCAGACGCTCAACGGCGTCGGTGACCTCGGAGTCCTGCGGACGGTCCGGCACCTGAAGCTGTTCCCAGTGATGCGGCAGGGCGCCCTCCACGGCTTCGGAAATGTCCCGAAGCAGCGGCAGGACTTTGGAGAAAACAGAAGACGACGCTTTTTGCTTGGTCAGCGTCCGAAACAGCCGATCGGTTTCTTCCCAATCGCCGGATTTCAGCAGGGACAGCAGCGCTTCTTTTTGGAGAGCGCGGCAATGATGGCTTTTCGAATCCGTCATCCGCATGTCGCTGCTGAGACCGGCCTCCTGCCGGTAAACTTGGCAAAGCCGCTGAAAAAAGCTGTCCAGCGTGCCGATTTGGACCCGGTGCAGCTCGCGGCAGAAGCAGCGCAGCAGGTCTTGGCATTCCACTTGGGTCAGCGTATCTTCCCCTAAAGCCTCACGCAGTTCCAAAAGACCTTCGCGGCTCAGGGCGGCGTCTGCCAGACGGGACAAAATACGGTCAAATATCTCGCCCGCAGCCTTGCGTGTAAATGTTGCGGCCAGCAGGGACTCGGTGCGGAGGGCGTCTGCGTCGCCGGAAACGATCTCCCGGTGCTTTGCCCGCAGCAGGCGCAGGTATTCTGTGGTCAGGGCATGAGTTTTGCCGGAGCCGGCGGAAGCGCTAAGAAGATGATTCATAACGACTCCTCGGTACTCACTTGGGTGCTTATTTGAAACCATTCGGTGCGATCCGCGCAGGCATCTAAACAAAGGCCGCCGTAGCTGTCCGAGCGGCCGGGGTCCAGGCGCGACGGCGGGAAAGGGGAGGGGTCCGCCGGCGGCCAGAACTTGCCGGCGCGGACGCTTCGGACGACTTCTTCCGCGCACGCCAAAGCGCTTTCGTGGTCGGCTTCCGTCCAGTCTACTTGGACAAAACCCGTGCCGCCGCGATTTTTTTGCGAGTCCAGGAATGGCGCAAGGTCCGCTGACAGCACAACGTACCCCATTTCTCCCGGCGCGATTTGGGAAAGGTCCGCGCCCTGCGCCGCCAGCAGCAGGCGGTACAAGGGAAGCTGCAAATTTGTCCATTGAGGACCGCCCGTGCCAGACTTCTTGCGGTGCTTTTCTTCAGGACCCTGGCCCGAATCCCCAGTTTTGTAGTCCAGTATCCGGTACAAGCCGGTTTCGCGGTGAACATCCACGCGGTCCAAGCGGCCTTTAATGGTGAACATCTCGCCGTCCACTTCCAAAGCGGCCGCAAGTTCTTTTTCCGAAAAATCAGGCTGGACCGCCCATCCGTCTTTAACGGACTGCGCCTGCCACTGACTAAACGCTTCCAATCGGCGGCCTGCCTGCCGGATCTGCATCTGAATAGCGGGGGGTGGATGCGTTCCAAAGCGGCTTTGGCTTTGCCGCACAAGCTCGTCCTTTAAACCGCGCCGGATTTGGGCGGGGTCCACAAGCTCGGACGCTTCCGACTTTGCAAAAGCGGCAAGGCAGTCATGGAGCAGGACGCCGAACAAGCGCGGGTCCATTTCGCGCTGCGAATCTTCCTGCTCGCCCAGCTTCAGCACATGACGCAGATAAAATCGGTACGGGCAAGCTAAATAGTCGGCAAACGCGGAAACGCCCATCTCCGCCAGGGGCGTGTCAGGCAGGGCGGGCAGGGGAGGCACAAAGGCGCGGCACGGGCCGGCGGAAAACAACGCCGGGGCATCGCTTGGGGAACGGTGGGTGAACCGCCTGGCCCGCCGCGCCGCGTCTTCGGGAGCGCAGGCAAACAGCAGGCGGCTTGGAAGCCGGGGAGTACCGTCCGCGCTTTGGCGCGAAACAATCAAGCGGATGTGGCGGCCTGCCGCTTGGCGGCTTTCGATCATCTGCCGCAGCAGCAGGCCGTCGCGGGCCTGCCGCCGCCGGTCGCAGGCCAATCCAAGCGTCTGCCGCAGGCTGTCGGGCAGCAGCGGGTCATCTCCGCCCCCGGCGGGAACGCAGCCTTCCTGAAGCCCGGTCAGGACCATCACCGGGGCGTCGTCCAGGGCAAGCTCCAGCCAGCCCATCATTTCGATCCCCCCGCCGTCTCCGGAACTTGGCTCCAGCGGCAGGCGCACTGCCTGGGCTTGATCCAGCACAAACGCGAGTGCATCGGGGCCGGAAACACGCGGGGCCAGTAGGGCAGGCAAGTCCTGCATCTCCTGAAGAATCGCCGTCAGCCCGGCCAGCGCCCGGCTGAACTGGCGATGGGCCGCCGTTTCCTCCGAAAGCGACGTCCCCCTATACACAGTTCGGAGCAGGGTCAAGATCGGCGCAGCCCACTCCGGCAGCGGGCGCACGGCTCCGCCTAGCAAGGCCGTCAGTTTGCTTGCGGCGTCATGCGCGGCCAGCACCCCGGCCCGCGCTCGCTTCGCCCGCGCCGGACAGGGGCTATCCCGAAGTCTTCGGGCGTCTTCCCCCGTCGGCAGCATTTCCGGGCGGCACTCAGCATGATAGATATCAAGCTGGGTCAGCAGCGGCAGCGCGTCTTCTTCCTGTTCTGCGTTATCTCGGCAGGCCGTCAGCCAGGCTTCCAAATCGGGATGCCGTGCCAGCGCCGCAAATGTTTGGGCGGACGGCGCTTCCAAATACTCCTGAACCACCCTGAGCAGCGCGGCGGGGCGGCTGCCCGGCAGACGCCGGCCAAAGGGCGAGTAAGACGGCACGCCGGAAACCGCGAGGCGGCGGGCCAGGCTTTCCGCCGCCGCTTCATCCCCAACTCCAACTGTGATTTCTTCCCGCCGGAACGCGCCGTCCAGCGCGGCAATGTCCCGCAGCAGCGCATCCGTTTCTTCGGCAGGACCCGGCACAAACCACAAGGCGTCTTCCGGGATGTGCAGGTCGGCGTGCTGCCGGCAGTCAGTCCGCAGGCAGCCCGCCGCGTCAAAGCTTTTCTGCTCTTCTTCCGGCGCGGGAATGACGGCAACCACGGAAGACTTCAGCGCGGACAGCATCGCGCGGTCCAGGCCGTTCATGTCCTGCAAACCGACCAGATAAATGTCCCGCTCACAGGAAATTTGGCCGGCAGCCAGCGCGTCCATTCGCGCTTGGTCCCGGTCACACAAGCCCGCCGCTCCCAGCTTCGCCAAATACGCGCGTTCCCCTCGCGCCAGCGCTGCCCAGCGCTTGTCGCCGCAAACGTCCGGCAGCATCGCGCATTTTTTCGCGATTTCTTGCAGCGTCAGGCCCTCGGCGGCGACGGCGCTCCTTGCCCGCTGCGCTTCGCGGGCCGTTCCGGCCCCAGCCAAACCGCCCGGCTTCAGGTCCGCTTCCGGCCCCCAAGCGGCCTTGTCTTCCGGGCTTGCGTCCCCAGCCGCCTGCACCCAGGCAAAATACGCCGAAACCGGGTCGGCAATTTTGCACGGCGGCCGGTAAAGTTCTTCCAGCAGCTCCCCCGGCGTCACAAAAGCGGGTTCCGTCAGCGCCCGAATGCCGCGCCGTGCGGCTTCCTCGTGCAGAAGCTGCCGCAGCCGGCGCTTGGCCTGGCTTCCGGGAACCGCCACAAGGACTTCTCCCATGTCCCAGACATCGCCGCCGCCGTCGGCGTACCGTTCCCGCAGAAGCCGAGTCGCTTCCCAAAGCGCCGGTTTCGCCCAGCCAACAAAAACGCGCTGTATCAGTTTTTCCTCGCTCCCATTATTAAGCCAGTTTGACCCGTAGGCCAATCATCCGCTTAGACGGGTCGCCCCGGAACGGCTCGCTTTGACCTGTTTCCTCAAACCCGACCCGTTTGTAGAACCCAATCGCCCGACCATTGTCTTCAACAACGTCCGCTTCCAGCACGGCGAACCCCTGCGCCGTGGCCCATTCCATGATGAACGCAACCAGCGCTTCAGCAGCGCCCAAGCCCCGCGCCTTGGGCGCGACCCAAAACGAAGTCAGCCCAGCAGCCTGCGGATGTTCTTCCGAGGGATAAGCGCTTGCCATGCCGCACGGTGCGGCGTTTAGAAACGCGATGCAGCCGACCGACGGCGGCAGCTCAGAGAAACGCCGCGCCCTTGCCTGCCACTGGGTATTAGAATATGCCTGTGCCTCGGCAAGCGTCGTGCCGAACGCGCCCGGTGCATCGGCCAGTGCCCGCAGGCGAACAGATTTCAGCACCGGCCAGTCTTCCGGCAGAATAGGCTTGATTTCCAGCATAACAAACTTCTTTCGTCTTCATCGCTGGGGTGGTGGCGGCCAAACTCCTTCGTCTTGTTTCTGATATTCCACTTGTGGCTGCTCCCCGCTGTTCGGCGGTAACTTTGTGATTGTCTTCCAGAGGCGGACAAACGAGACAATGTGGAAGGGTGCAGAGGCAAGATACAACAAATAAACACCTGTAGCCAGTGCATAGTCGTGCGGGGCAAAGAGTTCGATGAATATTTGCAGCAGAACACCCACTGCACCGAAGCAAGAGCCGATGACGAGAGGCAAATACCAATAGGTATAGGAATGGAGTCGCTTGCCGGCAATTTTGCCAATCAGCAGCCACCCAAAAATGCAAAGGGACGGTGATACAAGAGCGCCTGCCATCAGGTATATCTCGGCGGTGGCGCGGTAGAGGGGATAATAAGGCATGACTGCTCCTCTCAATAGCACGGTTTAAGGCTGAGTGTACCTGAAAACGCAGCCCTTTGGAAAACCCGCAATCCGTGCAGTGAGTGAACTGCGGGCAAACGGCATAATGAAAAGTGTAGGCGGGATCGTCTACCGAAGCCGCTTTTCAGCCGGTGTTCTTTCAGCCGGTGACAGGAAAGCGCTTCGTGTGCCGAGGCCGCTAGGTCCTCTTTTCCTAGCCCTCCCAGCGGCTGCTTTTGTGTGCAATGGTGCATGCGAATAGCAGCCGCCCTTGAGGGCATCGCTTTTAAAAAGGTAATTTTCATGGTGTATCAAATGCCGTGCCCCGGCAAAGAGGGCGTTTTTGTTGCCAGCAGCTATGAAGGCCGGGAGCAGGCGGAGCGTGAGCTGCAAGGCTGGGCGGCGGGGAACGGCTACCGTTTTGCCGCAGTTGAGCGGACATTTACGGTGTATGGCTTCGAGCAGCAGCCTCGCCAGTGGGTGCTGCTGGAACGAGCCGGCCAAATTGCCGAATAATGAAATCTAGCGGACAGTCAAATACTGGACGCTGAACTTTTGCTCAGCGTCGGTCCAGACTTGCTGGACTGCAAAGCCTGCGGACTCCGCCATTGCCGCAAGCTCCGGCAGGCTGTACTTGTAGGAGCATTCAGTCCAAATCGTCTCGCCCTGGTCAAAGCTGACTTCCTGACCGCCGAGATGGACAGTCTGGGCTTCTAAGCTTTGCAGGTGCATTTCAATCCGCCCGATGGCTTCCTCGTAGAACGCTTGATGGGCGAAGCTCCCTAAATCAAAATCCGCCCCCAATTCTGCGTTTAAACGGCGCAGCAGATTTAAGTTGAATGCCGCCGTCACGCCCTGGGCGTCGTTGTAAGCGGCTTCTAAAATCTGCGGCGATTTCCGCAGGTCCACCCCAATCAGCAGCCCGCCGCCGGGACCACACACTTCGGCGATGCGGCCGAGAAACGCCGCCGCGTCAGGCCGGTGAAAGTTGCCGATGGTGGAGCCGGGGAAGTAAACCACGCGCGACTGCACTTCCCCGGTCGCTTCCGGCAGCTCAAACGGGGCCGTGTAATCGGCGCAAAGCGGCAGGATTTCCAGGTGGGGATAAGCTGCTGCTAGGCCTTTGGCGGTCCGGTGCAGATGCTCCCGCGAAATGTCCATCGGCACATAGCCGGCAAGGTGCGGCAGATGGTCCAGCAAAATGCGCGTCTTGGTGCTGCTGCCGCTGCCGTACTCCACAAGCAGGCAGTCCGGGCCGAACACCGCTGCCATTTCCGCAATATGGTCTTCCATGATGCCGGCTTCGGTGCGGGTTGGGTAATACTCAGGCAGCTCGCAGATTTGGTCAAACAACTGAGAGCCGCGCAGATCATAAAAGTATTTGCACGGCAGCGTTTTGGGCGTACTTTGCAGTCCGGCTAGTGCTTCTTGGAGAAAGAGGCTGGAAGCGTCGGATTGGAGATGAATGCCGGAAGACGTTGAATTAGAAAGCGGCTTCGCTGCCGTGAGTGTCATAGGGGTGTCCTGAGTCCCCGGATTGAAATCCGGGGCTGAATAGCCTTCGGCTGGTTGTCCCTCTTCTGTCCATGGGACAGTATGCCTGCGGCATTACTTCGTATACCGTTCCGGTTTGTTCCAATCGGCGCGAAGCGCCCTTCAGCCCCGGAATTCATTCCGTGGCAAGATGTCTGTGGCTATACATCTTTCGCCAGGCGAATGCCCATAAACTGCCAGCGGGCATCGGGCGGGAAGAAGTTGCGGTACGTCGCCCGCATGTGGGAGCGCGAAGTCGCGCAGGAGCCGCCGCGCAGCACAAACTGGTTGCACATAAACTTGCCGTTGTACTCGCCCAACGCGCCCGGCGGGGGGGCATAGCCAGGGTAGGGCGTATACTGGCTGCGGGTCCATT
>CAXTRL010000038.1:0-8123 GCA_964246575.1 uncultured Armatimonadales bacterium | reverse complement strand
CGGCCCGATTCAGCGAAATGGCCGCACAGCGGCACCGTCTCAGACGCGACTTCCCATTCGGCTTCGGTTGCAAGACGCGCTCCAGCCCAGCGGGCGTAAGCGTCCGCCTCAAACAGCGACACATGGCAGACGGGAGCAGTTAAATCCAGAAGCTCCATACCCGCCAGCGTGAACTCTTTCCAGGTCCCGCGCTGGTTCCACCAGCACAAGGGCGACGCCCAGCCCATCTTCTGCACCGTTCCCCAGCCTTCGGACAGCCAGAGTTCGGGCTTCTCGTAGCCGCCGTCTTGGATAAACTTTAGATACTCAGCATTGGTGACTAAGCGCGACCCGAGCGCGAACGCCGAAATATACTCTTTGTGCCGGGGCGTCTCGTTGTCAAACGCGAAACCCTCGCCGTCCCAGCCGATCTCCTTGACGCCTTCCCCGAACGCAATCCACTCCATTTCCGGCACGGCGCTGACTGGCACGTCGCGGCGCGGGCGGTACACGGGGCAAAGAGGGTTCTCGAAGAAGTTGTACTTCAAATCTGTCACCATCAGCTCTTGATGCTGCTGCTCATGGTGCAGGCCCAGCGTCAGAAGCGGCTCCAGTTCATGGAGTTTGGCGTCATCGGCTTCGCACAGCAGACGCTCCATGTGCTTGTCTACATACGCCCGATAGGTGTAGGTTTCGTCTACCGTGGGACGCGAAACCACGCCGCGCTTGACTCGGCAGTGCCGCTCGCCGATGGCATTGTAGTAGGAATTAAATAAAAAGTCGTACTGAGGGTGAATGGACGTGTAGCCAGCGAGGTGCGGCTTCAAGAGAAACGTCTCGTAAAACCAGCTTGTGTGGGCCAGGTGCCACTTGGCCGGGCTGACATCCGGCATGGACTGAACCACATAATCTTCGGGAACGAGCGGCTCGCAAATCTTTTCGCTGAACGCGCGAACAGTCTGGTACTGGTCCCATAAAAATTGAAAAGAAGGCATGAAGCACTCGTGTTCCTGCCCCGGCGGGCAATCAGATAATAATGGGGTTTTACCCGCAGTTACCCGACTTAACCGAGTAGGCGGCGAGAAAGTTCCGTCAGAGTCCCCCCAGCCCCAATAATGGGGGAGGCAGAGAAGATGTAGGGGCAGGTCTCCGTGCCTGCCCTTCTTTGTCTTGCCTGCTCCCCGCCCCGTTTGAACGGTGGTGGGGGTAGGTGCCTTAACTTGACGCAGGAAAACTCGCCGCTAAACGCCAATTCTCTTCTGTGAACGAAATCACCCAAATCTTGCAGCGCGGCGCAAACGATACCTGGAACCTGGGCCTGTCCGACACGCAGATTGCCCAGTTCGTGCGCTATGCCGAGATGTTAGTAGACTGGAACGCGACCCGGATGAACTTGACCCGGCTGGTGTCGCCCCAAGACATCGCCGTCAAGCACTTTCTTGACTCGCTGGCCCTGCTGTCTGTCCAAACCCCGCCTTCGAACGCGCGGGTTCTGGATGTCGGCACCGGCGCGGGGCTGCCGGGGCTGGCCCTCAAAATCGCCTGCCCGGACCTGCACGTCACACTGATGGACGGCACCGCTAAAAAGCTGCAATTCTGCCGCGCCGTCGCCGACGACTTGGGCTTGGACGCTGTGGAGACCATTCATGCCCGCGCCGAAGACGCCGCCAAGCGCCCCGATTTGGCCGGGCGCTTTGACTGGGTCACTGCCCGCGCCGTTGCCCCTTTAGATAAATTGCTGCCCTGGCTGGCCCCGTTCGCTAATCCAACCGGCCTGCTGCTGTCGTTGAAGGGCGTCGCCGCTGACACCGAACTCGCCGCCGCTCGGCCTGTCGCCAAACGTCTTGGTCTTACGCTTGACGTTGTTTCCGTGCCCCTGCCCGAAGCCGCCGAAGAAACCGTGCGGCAGATTGTCGTCGCGCGGCGCGGATGATCTGGGCTGCCCCATGTCTAAATCCGCTTCGCGTACCATGCGTAAATCATCAGCGCTTGAAAGAACATAATCGGAGCTTGAAAGCCGCTGGATTCAATAATTTCTTCCACTTTCTGCGGCAACTGGGCAGCAAATGTCTTGCCATATGCGCCGCGCATTTTGTTTAACTGCTCGGCGGCAACGCCGCTGTATTCCTGCATCTGCATCCACATGTCCAGCAGGCTGGGGGAGGCGGACGGGGACGGGTCGGCGACCAGGGCCGCGCTGACCAAGAAGCCGTCTGGGCGCAGACGTGCGGCAATTTCTCGGTAAAAGCCGCGCTGCTCGTCTGCGTTTACGATGAAGTGCGAGACCAGAAGACAAGTCGCTCCGTCAAACGGCGGCGACGCGGGCAGGGTGTCTAGGTAGCCTTCGTGGAACGTGCAGCGGTCTGCAATGCCGGCGTCTTCCGCGTGCCCACGGCAGATGTCCAGCATCGGCGCGGCAGGCTCCACGGCGACGAACCGCCAATGCGGGAACTCACGCGCAAGAAACAGCATCTCTGATCCGGTCCCGACCCCGACGCAGAGTATCCGCGCCTCGGCAGGCAATTCAGACAAAATCACGCGCGTCAGCAGATGCAGAGCGGCACTCAGCGGAGCCAGATTCGCATACTGAGCGTCATAAGACGAAGCGCGTTCTTTGTCGAACACGACAGTTTGTTCTTGATTTGGCATGGTAAGGGATTGTAGCATATTCAGCAAGTTAGGCCACAATCCGCTTCGCCGCGTTGGTTCCAGACAGGGCGCAGAGGGGGACGCCGCCGCCGGGGTGGGTGCTGCCGCCGACGAAGTAAAGGCCGTCAACATCGGGGGAGACTTGCGGGGGACGCAGGAAACCTTGACGCCAGCCGTTGGACGACAGGCCGTAGATCGCGCCTTTGTAGGCATGGTAGCGGCTTTCCAAATCCAAAGGGGTCCACATCTGCTCGACGACGATGCGATTACGCAGGTCAGAAAGGCCCATGCGCTCCAGCTTGGTCAAGACGGTCTCGCGGTAGCGGGCGGCTTCGGTCTGCCAGTCGAAGCGGGGTGAGAGGGCTGGGGGGTTGGTCATCACGAACAGGTTGGAATGGCCGGGGGGCGCTTTGGTGGGGTCGGTAAGGGACTGGCAGGCGACGCCGATTGTGGGGTCGTCGGCTGGTCTCTGAGCGTCGAAGATGGACGCGAACTCGGCGTCGCCGTCAGCGGCAAGAAACGAGTTGTGATGGGCCAGTTGGGGATACTTTCCCCTAACGCCGAGCAGCAGCAGAAATGCCGACGTGCTGGGTTCGATCCTTTGGACGCGCGGCTCCGTCCAGGAGCGCCGGGCGGCGTAGGGGACAAGCGATGTCAAAGCGCGGAGGCAGTCGGCGTTGCAGACCACGGCGTCGGCGTAAAGTTTGCTGCCGTCACGGGTTTGGACGCCACGCGCCCGGCCCTGCTTGACGATGATTTCGGCGGCTTCGGTGCCAGTTTGGAACCGGACGCCCAAAGTCCCGGCGGCGTCTCGCAGCGCTTCGGCTAATTGGTACAAGCCGCCCCGAACGTAATACGTTCCTTCCCGCCACTGCACGTCGGCGACAGTCGCAAAGATGCCGGACGCGCGGGCAGGGTGCGAGCCGCTGTACAGGGCGTACAGCTCAAACACTTGGCGCAGGCGCGGGTCGGAAAAGTTCTCGCGGACGACATCGCGCAGGGTGCGCCAGGGTTTCAGCGCGAGAAAGCTGGAAAGCTGGCCCCACTGCGCCGCGCTCGGAACGCCGCGCACGGACGCCCCGAAATCCTGCTTGAGAAACGGCTCTGTGGTGGCGTCGGACACTTGGCGAGCGTAGTCTAAAAACCGCCGGAAGCCGTCGGCATCGGCAGGAGCAAATGCGGCCACGGCGCGGGCGGCTTCTTCGGGGTCGCCCGGCGCGTCCAAAGTCTGCCCATCCTCAAAATGGTAGCGGCAGACGGTAGGAAGACGCACTAAGTCCAGAACATTTTCTAAGCGACGCCCGGCATTCGAAAAGACTTCGTCTAAGGCCCACAGCATAGTCAAAACGTGCGGGCCGGTGTCAAACCGAAAGCCGCCGTGTTCCCACCTGTTTAGCTTGCCGCCGACGTTGGCATTTCGTTCCAGCACCGTGACTTTCGCCCCTCGCGCCGCCAGCCCAATCGCCGCCGCCATCCCGCCCACGCCTGCTCCAATGACTATTACGTCCATAAAAAAGAGTGTACCTGATGCGACGGCACACACGCAGAGCAACGCCCGCGTTTGTCGTATGCCCTCTGATTTATCCTGTCATGGCTACTTGACCTTCCCATATGCTCCAAAAGAAGGAACTTGACACTTCTCTAGCGAATCGTCCGCTCGCAACTTGCGCTTTGAGAAATGCTTACGAAGGAAATAAAACAAAATGCCAGATGACAATGAGAGCGAAATTCGAGTTTTATACCGCACAAAGGTTTTCACCGCGTTGAACTACTTGGCTGAAGGTCTGAGCATCTTCGCAGAACAGCAATTGCAAAAGCGGTTTCCCAAAACTTGGCAAGATAATATACACAACCATGCTTCCAATTTGACAGACCCGCATATTTTATTGGCGACAATAGAAAATCGCTGGAATACAGCTTTTGCCTCTTGTTTTGGGGCTGTCCCTCGTCGTGTTGTGACAGAACTTCGTCATGCTCGCAACGCGACAAGCCACGGTGAAGCATTTAGTGCTGAGGCAGTAGACAACTCTATCAGCAGTATGTTGCAGTTGCTCAAAAATATCCCTCAATCAGAAGCAAGTATGAGAGCGGCTGACTGTATAGAGAAATTAAGGCATCAGCCGATCCACACTGATAATTTAGCGCCTGTCGCAGAAGTCGTTGTCAATACTGCCGTAGAAGAATATGCGCTCACTTTCCAGGCGCAAGCAGATACAAATCTCGTTAAAGCCGAAGCATCCGTGGACGACAACACGAGCGATAAACCTCTGTCCGTTGGAAGCGAGCAACCGTCTAAGTTGCCTTCAGATGTTCCGAGCATTTCTGGTAGTCAAAATATGCCCACTGTGACGTATAATTTTTCGCGTTTGTGCTTCAAGGCAAGCCAAATTGAGCCGCTTCAAGATAACCAAGTATTCCGGGTAATTACGCCTGTTGGCAGTTCTCAGATGACGAAAGCTGAATTCCACAAAGCTTTTCCAAGAGTTGTCGTGTCGAAAAGCTACTTCGAGAACGGCATTTACCACTACCCTACAGTGCCGAAAAGCGCTTTGCCGTATAAACTACTGGAATAGGAGCGAAGGCCATGCGGAGAATAGCGGTCTCATCATCTAACCTTGCCTCTATCGGCTACGATCCTCTGCGGCATATACTAGAAGTAGAATTCCTTGGCGGTTCCGTGTATGAATACTACGGTGTACCAGAGCAAGTCTATCGCGGCTTGATGAGCGCAGTCTCTCACGGTAGCTATTTTAGTGCCTATATTCGTAATAATTACCAGTGTTCACGAATAGCATAGCTTGTTGCCGGCGTTTGAAGGGAGTAAGTCTTATGAGTCTCACAAAAGCTTATGAGGAAGTTGTGGATTTTATTGCGTCTGGGAGCAGCCCCGCAACAGTCGCCGATTTTAGGCCCTCAGAAGAGGCGCGGGTACGAGTCACTGCGTTAGTATCTCAGAAAAAAACAGGCAGCTTGAGCGCGGCGGAGGCGGCGGAATTGGAACATTATCTCCAGATGGAGCATTTAATGCGTCTGGCAAAGGCGCGGGCACGGCTGTTCCTGGCAGGGAAGTGATGCAGTGAGCGTTACCTATGTCAGTGCCGCGCTGCGCCGGCTTGTCAGAGCGCGGGCGGACAACCTCTGCGAGTATTGCCTGCTCCATGAGAACGATACGTTTTTTGGGTGCGAAGTAGACCATATCATCAGCGAGAAACATGCTGGACTGACTAGAGAAGACAATTTGGCTCTCGCCTGCTTTGTCTGCAATCACAACAAAGGCAGCGACATCGGATCGCTGGTACCCGGTTCCGGGTCGCTAGTGCGGTTTTACCATCCCCGTTTAGATCGCTGGCAGGACCACTTTCGGTTGGATAGCGGCGGGCTTATTGTAGCAATAACAGATGTTGGTGAGGCAACCGCACGCATCTTTGGGTTCAATACAGACGAGCGCTTGTTGGAGCGTCAAGCGCTGCAAGCGGCAGGACGCTACCCGGTGCCTGCGGCATGGCGTCGCATCAATGGGTGAGATGCCTTTCACTCCGTTGACTTTGAGGAGGCTTAAAGGCTATAATCACTGACAGAAAGTGCAAAATTATGGCTGAACTGATCCAACTCGATGTCGTGCCGGCCCGTCCTGCAACGCTGCCGGCAAGCAGTGGGCCGCGTGTCGTGAACCGGCGCATTCCCGAATGGCTGACGATTAAACTGCCGAAGCGGCAAGGGATTGAAGAAGTGGAAGGGCTGATGCGGCAAGCCGGGCTGGTGACAGTCTGCGAGGAAGCCCGCTGCCCGAACCTCGGCGAATGCTGGTCCAAAAAGACGGCGACGTTTATGATTCTCGGCGACACCTGCACCCGCGCCTGCCGCTTTTGCGCGGTCAAGACCGGCAAAGGCGGGGCGCTGGACCCCGCCGAGCCGCGCAAAGTCGCTGAAAGCGCGGCGGCGCTGGGCCTCAAGCATACGGTCGTCACGAGCGTCAACCGCGACGAGTTGCCCGACGGCGGTTCGCGCCATTTCGCGGCCACTATCGGCTGGCTGCGGGAGCTGCTGCCGGACACGATTATTGAAGTGCTGACCCCGGACTTCTTAGGGAACAAAGCGAACATTCAGAATGTCATAGACGCGAAGCCGCACATCTTCAACCATAACATTGAGACTGTGCCGCGCTTGTACCGCCAGGTGCGCCCGCAGGCGCGTTACGCCCGCTCACTCCAGTTTCTGCAGTATGTAAAGGCTTCCGACCCGGAAATCTACACGAAAAGCGGGTTCATGGTCGGCCTCGGCGAGACCAAAGACGAAGTGGTGTCCCTGCTGGAAGACTTGAAAGCGCATGATGTGGACGCGGTCACCATCGGCCAGTATTTGAAGCCGGGCAAGAACTATCTGGATGTGGCGGAGTATGTTCACCCAGACGTGTTCGCGGAATACAAGAAAATCGGCGAGGCGATGGGCTTTTTGTTTGTCGCATCCGGCCCGTTTGTTCGGTCTTCGTACAATGCCAAAGAGTTCAGCGATCTGTTTCTGGCGAAGAAGGCTGGCCGGTGACGAGCCGGAAGCCGGCACCGTCAGTTGCACCGGCACTGGAAGTGCCGGTCTACTTTGGAGTGAAAGTCCCTGCGGGACTAAATGCCAGCAATCGTGAATCAATTTTCAGTGTCGCAGACACTTCCATTCCAGAGTAGACCAGCACTTCCAGTGCCGGTTCCTAGTTCGCTTGCCCCTATTTCGCATGAATGAACGACGCCGCCGACAGCCCCGACGCTCCCCTCCCTGCCTCCCCGCCGGTGCGCGGTGGGTCACGCGCAGCCTTGCCACCCTGCCGCTGCTGTGCCTCACCGTCTCTGCCGGAGTTTACTGCGCGTCTGTGTACCGCCTGCTCCACGCGCATCTTGTCCCCATTGCCGAAGCGGAGCTGACCCGGCAGTACGGGCACCAAGTCCGCATCGGCAGCGCGGACTTTACGGCGGGCAAGCTGGTCTTGGGCGACATCGCCGTTTCGGATAAAGCGACATTTGCGGCGGGCGGCGGCGAAGCGTCGCTGACGGCGAAGCGGATTACGGTCGCGTACAGCCTCCATTCCTTGATTTTTGACAGCGGCAACGCCGCCCATGCCATCGGCGATGTGACCCTGGTGCAGCCGACCCTTCTGGTGGAGCGGCTGTCAAAAACGCAGTACAATTTCTCCGATTTCATCAAGCCCTCCACCAAAAAAACAAAGCCGTTCGCCGGGCGCATTCTGGTCCAGAACGGCGTGCTGCGGTTCCGGGATTTCCAAGCGCCGGACCGGGGCAAGCGGCCCGCGCTGAACACACTGAACCAGGTAGAAGCCACGGTAGACCTTCATTCGGAGCGCAATGTCTACTTTGACGTGCGCGGCCTGGGAACGCAAAACCGCTTCAACACTCTGCTGGTTCAGGGCGATGTTTCGCGCACGGTTTCGGGCCGCTACCACGGCCATATCGTGGCTGCCAACGCCGACGCCGCGTACTGGACCGACT
>CAXTRL010000037.1:0-16551 GCA_964246575.1 uncultured Armatimonadales bacterium | reverse complement strand
CAGCGCTTTTTGAGGGTCCATGCCCTTGCGGTAGGGCCGGTCAGTGGTCATCGCGGAATACGCGTCGGCAACAGCCATCAGACGCGCCGTGAGCGGCGTTTCTGCGCCGGTCAGGCCGAACGGGTAGCCGCTGCCGTCCCAGCGCTCGTGGTGGTGGCGCACGGCATCCAGCGTTTCTTCAAAGCCGGGAACCGCGCCGACAATGACCGAACCCATCAGCGGGTGCTGCTGGATCGCCTCGTAGTCGCCTTCGGACAGCCGGCCCGGCTTCCGCAGAATGGCGTCGGGAACGCCGATTTTGCCGACATCGTGCAGCAGGGCGGCCATTTCAATCACCCGCCGCGTTTCAGCGTCCAGGCCCAGGGCGTGCGCGATTTGGAGAGAGTAGTGCATGACGTCCTCGGAGTGGCGGCGCGTGTAGCGGTCTTTGTTGTCTACCGCCGTCACCAGCGCGTCCAGCATCGTGAAGCCGCCGACCGACCGGGCAAGCGTACGGCGCAGGGTCAGCGCCGGGCTGTCGGCATCTCCGCCGGACTTGGAAACCCGAAGCCGAGCATCGGCGACTTCCAGCAGGGCCGTCCGGGAACCGCCGTCACCGGGGAAACACGCGATCCCAACCGACAAGCTGAAGGGAATAGGCGTTTCGTAGCCGGGCGGATGGTAGCCGGCCCCTCGCGCCGCTTCGCGCAGCTTTTCCGCCGCCGCCTGCGCGTCCGCTTCCGATGCGCCGGGCAGCAGCAGGGCAAACTCATCGCCGCCGAACCGGGCCAGCGTGTCTTCGGGGCGGCAGGCAGCGGCGAACGAGAGTGAGATTTGGCGCAGGACATCGTCGCCCGCGAGATGCCCATACGCATCGTTGAAGAACTTGAAGTTGTTTAAGTCCACCAGCAGGACCGCTCCCCGGCGGCCATCGAGCCGTGCGGCGTCCGCTTCTTCTTTCAGCTTTTTGTGGAACGCCCGGTGGTTCCAGAGGCCCGAAAGCGGGTCATGGTCAGCGCGTTCCAGGGCGTCCGCCAGCAGGAGTTCGGTTTGGATGAGCAGCTCTTCCCGCTCCGACTCCATTTGCTTGCGTTCGGAAATGTCGCGCAGATAAACGGTATACAGCGTTTGGCCTTCTGTGTTCAGCGCCGTCGCCGTCATCTCCGCCTGGAACTGCGTTCCGTTCCGGCGCAACGCCGGCAGCTCGACGGGGGTGTGGAACGCCGGCCAGTTGCCGTTTTTCAGATAGCGCAACAGCCCATGCTGGTAAGAACAGCGCAGCGGCGGCGGCAAAATCAAGTTTGTGATGAACTGCCCCCTGGCTTCCGCGCCCGAGCAGCCGAAGGTGCGCTCCGCCGCCGTGTTCCAGTCTACAACGCAGCCCTGCGAATCCATGGAAATGATGCAGTCCAGCGCCGAATCAAGGATTGCCGCTTTATGCGCTTCGCTGCGGCGCAGGCGCTCCTGGGCAGCGGCTTCCTCGGTGATGTCGCGGGCCATGCTGGCGATGCCGATGACCTGGCCGGTTTCATCGGTCAGCGGCGTGTTGTGCCACTCGCACAAAATGATTTCGCCGGACTTTGTTTGATTAGGATTTGTGCTGCGGAGACCGCTGCGGCCGGCCCGAAGCTGTGCGCCAAGCGCCGCCACATATGCTTGGTCTTCTTCGCGCACGATCAACTCGAAAGCATTTTGTCCGACAGCTTCTTCTGCCGCGTAGCCGAACGTCGTTTCCGCGCTGGGGTTCCACGCGGTAATCATGCCTTCCGGCGTCATCTCGATCACGGCCAGCGGCGACAGCCGGACATGCAGGGACAGCTTCCGCTCCGAGCGGCGCAGCGCTTCCGCCGCGTCCTGGCGCTTGGTGACGTCCTGCGCGATGATCATGCGGGCATCCCGGCCCTCAAAGCAGATGGAATGCGCGGTGATTTCCATCCAAAGCTGCTGGCCGCATTTTGTTTGATGCCGCCAGACGCCTCGTGTGCCGCTGCCTGCGCCGGGCGCAGCGGGCTGCTGAAAATGGGCGTCCAGGGAAAGATGGTCTTCCGCAGGACGAATATCGTAGAGGGAAAGCGACAAAAACTCCGCTCGGCTGTAGCCGTAAGCCGCAAGGGCGGCGTTGTTGACATCCAAAAACCGCAAAGTTTCCGTGTCAAAGACCCACATCGGATGCGGATTGTCCGCGAACATCTGGCGGTGACGCCGCTCGCGTTCTTCGGAAACGGCTTGGGTGCGGCGCAGCTCGATTTCGACGGCGGCAACGGCGGCGAGGTCTTGAAGCGCCGCCTGCTGGTCCGGGGGAAATGGGCGCGGCCGGCAGTCCATCACGCACAGCGTGCCGGCCACCGTCCCGTCCGCCAGGATCAGCGGCGTCCCGGCGTAAAACCGCAGATCAAGACCAGACTCTACAACGCCGCATCCCATCGGACGACCGGAAAAGCGCGGGTCCAAACGCGCGTCTTCCACGACCAGCGCTTGATTTCCCAAAAATGCAGCGGCGCAGGGGGAGTTTTCACGGCAGAGGGCGGCAGCGGCCCAGCCCCGGCAAGGCTGAAACAGGATCTTGTCTTTGTCCGCCAAAGCGACTGCGGCAAGCGGAACATCAAACAAGCGGGCAGCAAGGCGTGTGATCCGGTCAAAAGCGTCTTCCGGCGGCTTTTGTTCGCTGTTTTCTTTTGCTTTTGCAGGGAAGCTTTTTTTGGGAGACAACGGCGTTGATGGCACGGTCTTACTTTCTGATCCTGGCTGAACATCAGCGCATGGTCTTGCGGGGAGCTATCTTTGCGGGGAGCTATCCTTGGGGAGCGGCTTTCTTATTCTGGCAAAAATACGGTTTTTCTTGAGCGCTCCACTTAGGTGTCAGGCCGCTTCGTTTGTATTTTACCACAACATTTGGAAATAATCCCAAAAACGTAGGCTAAGATACCGCTGTAGTTTCTCGTGTCAGACGCCAAAAATAGAAGGGAGTTCAATCGCCTTATGAAAAACCTTCCGAAAAGCGCACAGTGGTATCTGGTCTTCGTGGACCTGCTGGGCGGGGCCGCCGCCCTCCTCGCCGCCTTGACTGCCCCGGCCTTCATTGCGAAAGCAAAATCCGGGGCCGGCTTTTGGGAGTTTGCCATTTACCTGGCCCTGGCGGTCTTGGTCAGCCGGACTTCCATCCGCCTGCTGCAGCGCCGGGTCGGAGAAGAGCTTGTCACAATGTCGCTGGCGTATGTGCTGACATTCGCGGCCATGCTGCGGTTCGGTCCCTCCGGCGCGGTGCTGGTCACCGCCGTCAGCTGCCTGGCGAGCAGCTTGTATCCTGTACGCCAGCCGACCTACCGCACCTTGTTCAATGTTTCCTTGTCCATGCTGGAAGCGCTTGCGGCAGGCTGGGTGTTTTTCAGCTTGAACGGCTTCTCGCTGACGCTGAACACGCCCGGCAGCTATCCTGCTGTGGCGGCGGCCAGCTTGGTCTTCTTTTTAGTCAATACCGGCGGCGTGGCCGCCATTATCGGCCTTTGCACCGAACAAGGCGGGTTCAGCATTTGGCGCAAGACGTTTCTTTGGACCGCGCCGAACTTCTTCGCCGGCGCGTGCGTCTCCATGCTGGGCTTGATGGTGTTTAACAGCCACTCCGGGTACATTCTGCTGCTGCTGTCGCCGCTCGGCTGGGTGCTGTACCAGAATTACGCGACCACGACGGCCCGGACGGAAGAAAAGCAGCAGCATATTGAAGAACTTCAATTATCTCAAGAAAATCTCGCTGATCTTTACCTAGCGACCATTAAAAGCCTGGCGCTGGCGATTGACGCCAAAGACCAGTATACCCACCAGCATATTCTGCGGGTGCAGCGCTACGCCGTCGCCGCCGCGCAGCATCTGGGGCTGACCGGGAGCGAGCTGGAAGCCATCAACACCGGCGCTTTGCTCCATGACATCGGCAAGCTGGGCGTTCCCGAATATGTCCTGCTGAAGCCGGGCCGCTTGACCGATGAAGAGTTCGCCAAAATCAAGCAGCATCCGGAAATCGGCGCGGCCATTTTAGATCCCGTCGAGTTCCCCTGGCCGGTCCTGCCTCTGGTCCGCTCGCACCACGAAAAGTGGGACGGCACCGGCTACCCGGACGGCCTCAAGGGGGAAGACATTCCCCGGACGGCGCGGATTTTGGCCGTCGCTGATGTCTACGATGCGCTGACTTCTTCGCGCTCCTACCGCAATGCCTGGACCCATGAGCGGGCCTGCGAGGTCATCCGGAAAGACCGGGGCAGCCACTTTGACCCGACAATCGCCGATGCGTTTTTGGAGATCATCACCGGCGTTGTGGAAGAAATGGCGCGGGAAGGCGACGGCCCGCTGGTCGCCGTTGCGCCGGACACCGCTTCGGCCAGCCCCGCCGATCAAGCCGCGCGGGCGATCCACCGGGCGTCGTCGGAGCTGTGGGCGCTGTACGAAGTCGTGCAAACCTTGTCTTCCAGCGTCGGCTTAGAAGAAACTTTGGAGATTTTAGGCCGCAAGCTGGAAGCGCTGCTGCCGGGAACGACGGCCCTGTTTCTGCTGCGCCGGACCGACGGTGAGGAGCCGGATGTGGAAGAAATGACCGTGCGGACGGCGGTGGGGGTCAACCGGGAGTTCTTCAGCGGCGCGAAGACGCTGGGGGAAACGTCGCTTGCGGTGGCGCGGGACGGCGCGACTTATCTCGGCGGGTATGACGCCGACGACCTGCTGCTGATTTCGTCGCAGACGACCCAGTGGACGCCGCTGCAAACCGCGCTGATTGTTCCTGTGGTCCATCAAGGCGAGGTGCTGGGAACAATCAACTTGTACCACCCGAACGTCAATGCGTTCAGCGCCCATGACCGGCAGTTGTTGGAAACCATCGCCGACCGGGCCGCCACGGCTTTGTTTAACGGCCTTTTGTTTGACCGGACCCGCTCCCATGCGTTCACCGATCCGCTGACCGGCTTGTACAACATCCGGCACATCACCCAGCATGTGGAAGAATGCTGCCGGGAAGCCTCGCCGTTCGCTCTGCTGTGCTTAGATTTGGACAGCTTCAAACCCATCAACGACAACTTCGGCCACCAAAAAGGCGATCAAGTGCTGCGCGATTTGTCGGCGCTGTTCCAAGCCGCCCTGCGTCCCGGCGACGTGGCCGCCCGCTACGGCGGCGATGAGTTTTTAATATGCGTTCAAGGCGGCAGGGCCGAAGACGCCGAGGCGCTTGCGGCCCGCCTTCAGAAAGCCGTCGAGTCTTACGAGCCGGGCTTGATCCACCCGCGTCTTGGGGCGCTGCATCTCGGCGTTTCCATCGGCTACGGCTGCTTCCCCGCCGACGGCACCGATTTCACGTCGCTGATCGCCGCCGCCGACGCCCACATGTACCGTGAAAAGACCGAGCGCAAGCTGGGCAGCCTCGCCGGGGAAGGCCGCGCGTCCCTGGCCCTGCATTCCCACGACCTGCACTCCGCTGACTTGCATTCTGCCGACCTGCACACGCTCGGTGCGGAGTTCAGCCTGCCCCGCGCCGCGTAACCCCCCGTTTTCATCCCCCGCCTGCCCTGCCAAAGAAGGGCAGGCACGGGGGCCTGCCCCTACTCTTCATGCGGTTTTTCTCGCCAAATGAGAATTTTCGCAAAGAGTTTTCCCGTCTTCAATTCATTTGTTGCCAACGGCAGCCTGGCGTGATATAATACGTTCAGTTGTCAGCTTGAGGGTGACGTTAGCAATCCGTCTGCGGCGTTTCGCCGTGGCTGCCGTGAAGCGAGCTTCACATCACCGGCGCCCGTCTCTACTCAGCCCGCCCCCGACCAGGGGGTGGGTAGTGCCAGCGCTGAGAAGTCGCGGCCCACCAGCACTACCCACCCCCTGGTCGGGGGCGGGCCTACAGTGGCCGCGCCCGGTCCTTGATCGTTTAGTAGCGACTTTCCTCGGCTGACAACCAATTTTTAGGATGCCGGAGTTTTCTACAACCCCAGCACTTTCTGGGAGCGACTTCCATGCCCTCGCCCGACACTGCCCCTGACGATGTCCAGTTTGCCCGCGACACGCCGCTTTCCTACGGGACATGGGGCCGCTTCAAACGGCTTTACAAAGCTGTGGAAGCCGATGCCCCCGCCCATGCGGCTCTGTTCGGCACCCTCGCGGCCCGCGTAGACGCCGCCCCACTTCTTTCTCATGCCCCCGCGTTGCCTGTTGCTCTAGAGCCGGGTGTGCGCGGCATTGAAAGCCTTGTTGCAATCGGACAGCGCGTTTACTGCCTGCACAATGGGCTGGGCCGCGAGAAGAAGCTCGCTGGGTATGAGTTTGACCCCGAAAACCCGCTTTTGCCCCTTCTTCTCGGCAGCGTAGACGTCCGTAGCGCATCTTCATTAGCATCATGCGGCCCCCTTGTCTGCCTTCTTAGCGGCGGCTTGGAAACAGGCATTCTCAGCGTTTTTGACCCAGATAGCAGCGGCGGCCCTCAGTGGCGTGGAACTGTCGCGCTTAACGGCTACGGCCAGGCAGTCAGCGCTCCTCCTTACGTTTATGCGGCTGTTCAGGGCCAGAAGATCGCATGGAGCGGCTTACGGATTGTAGACCTCACGAACCCGGACCAGCCGCAGATTGTGGGCGAAGTAAAAGTCAACGACGTCCAGAGAGTCGCCTGCGACGGCTCACTTGTCGCTGTTACGTTCGGGCAGACGCAGTTTCTCTGGGGCCAAGTGCCGGGCGTCAGCGGCGTGCGCTTTATTGATGCGTCCAATCCTCGGCGTCCCCGCCTTCTCAGCACCTTCAGCCTCGGCCCGGTCAGTGCGATTGCTCTGCGTGGATCGCTGGCGTTTATCGGCGTGGACCGCAGCAGCCAGCAGGATTTCGCCGGGCTGCATATTGTTGATGTTTCCGATCCCAGCCGCCCCCAAAAACTGGGGTTTTTCAGCACCACCTATTATCCTCCCAAAGCGATCACGCTTCACGGCGACTTTGCGTACTTGACGCCGCAATACGGCCCACCGCAGATTGTCAATATCAGCAATCTCAGCGCCCCGACAGCGGCGGGGCAGATCCAATCTCATGGCGCGTCCGCCCTTGCCGTTTCCGGCGGCATCCTGTATGCCGGCACTCCGTATCGCGGCTTGGAGATGTACAACGTCCAGAACCCCGGCAAGCCGGCGCGGATTGGGATGCCGCCCTCCGGCGCGACCCTGGGCTACATGAAGCGGCGCGTCCGGCGCGTGTTGCGGAATTTTGCTGAAACGAACTCCGATGCCTACGTTTCGCTGGCGGCGGCAGTTTTAGCGGAAGCGCGTTCGGACAGCCAGGCTGGGCTGGACGGGGCGCGGCAATGGGTTCTGGCCGACATTCTGTACGGCGGCGGGGACCGATTTACTCAAAGGCGGCATGGGCGCGGGCCATTGACGGCGGCACGTCTGGCCCCGCCCCGGCGGCGCGAGGAACGTGCGCCGGGAGCGTGGGATAAACGCTTGGACACGGCGGCGGCGCTGCTGCTGACCCCGGCGCTTCCCTGGTTTGTCCATGAAGCGATGGCGAAGATTTTGCTTGCGAACCGTGTTTCTTTGCCGCCCCTGTCTGGCGAGTCGCTGGCTGGATTTCTGGCCGCGCCGTCCCCTCTGCTGGTTCACTTTGCCGTGCCGCCGGCGGCCGCGCTTTGGGAGCGTGGAGAGCCGTTCGCGCCGGAAACCGCCGCACTGGCGTATTTGAACGCGAACGTCAAATGGCGGCGCACTATGGAAGCCGCGCTGGACCGTCAGCCTCGGTACGCCGAAGACGCCGTTTGGGCGCAGGCGTTTACAGTGAAAGTGCTGCAACTATCTCATGCAGACATGAAAAACGGGCGGCTGCCCCGCCGCTGCGCGGGAGCCTGCGAGATGGTCGCCCGGCGCTTCCCGGCGCTGATCCCGGACGTACTCGTCCGTACTCTCGCGGCGGCATTTTTGACGGCCAATCGGCCTGGCTTGATTGACCTCACGCTGGCCGTGGCCCGGCGCGTGACGCCGCCCGCAGTGCTGGACTGGCTTCAAGCGCTGGGGCCGGTGGCGGATGACTTGCGGGAACCCGCCGTGCTGGCGCTGGCGCTTGGCTTGACGCCGCACGGCTTCACGCAGGCTGAAGCATCGGCGCTGGCGCTGGCTCAGAATGACTTCGTGCGGGCAGCAGGCTGGCGTCTCTTGGCCGCGTCGGCAACGGCTCCGGCGGTCTTTCAAACACTCTGGACGGGGCTGCTGGACAGCGTTTCCGCAACGCCGGCTCTGCAAACGGCGATGTCTTCCCCGGCGGCACTGGCTGCTTTGGCGCGGGCGGGCTTTTCGCCGCAGACCATCGCGGGCCGGCTGCGCGAGCGTCCGTTCCTGGCGGGCCTGCTGTCGCCGCAGACGTTCGCCGTGCTGCTGCCTTCCGTGCCGCCGTCCGTGGCGCTTACCCTCATCGCCGCCGTTGCCGAGGATCGCTGGCCCGAGTTCCGCCCGTTCCTGCTGGATTATCTCCGTTCGGGCAGCGGCCTGGATGCTTTCTGGAACGCTGTCCCCGCCGCTTTGGATGCGGACGCCGAAGGCCGTTTGGAGTCGCGGCTTTTAGGGGACGCCGACGCGGCGGACACTCTGGCCGGGGTAGACAATCCTGAGCTGCTGTCCCTGCGTGCCTCGGCGTTTGACGCGGCCCTGGGCCGCTGGGTCCGAGCGCATGAGACGCTGTTTTCCCAAAACTCCCCTCTGCTGCTGCAAGCCGCCATCCATGTCCTGCCGGCGGTCCGCGCGTGGGGCCTCAAGCGGGCGCAGATGTTGGGCTTTGATCTGCCGTTTGCCTTGCGGCTCTTGGAGTCCGGCCTGCCGGCTTCTGCTGACGCCGGCGGCGCATTTTTCCTGTCCCTGCCCCCCGGTGACCAAGCCGAGCGCGGCTATGCGCTGGCCCTATGCGACTCTCCCCTCGCGCCGGTCCGAACCGTAGGCCGGACGTTCGTGTCGGAGCGCTGGAATACGCTGCCCCGCGAAGACCTGCTGCGGGCGCTGTTTGAGAACGCGCACCCGGACATGCAGGCATTTGTCGCGGAGCTTCTAGCAGCGTCGCCTGCGCCTTTTGCCGGAAGCGCCGGGTTTGATGGCGAAGTTCTGCGGGCGCGTCACACGGCCCGCCGGGCCAAAGAGCAGGTCAAGGCCCGGCAAACCGCCCTGCCGACGGTGGATGTCCCGACCCTACTGGCACTGGCCCGCAGCCGCACACCCCGCGACTCCGAATGGGCGCTGGGGCAGCTTGCGAAATTGGCGCTGGCCGGGCAGGAAATTGAAGGCTTTTCGGTGTCCGGCGTGGCCGGAGGATAGTTCGGAACCGTGTATTTGGCACCATGCCATAAATGGCACGGCTATTGAGCCTTCGGCTACGAAGTACCGCTTCGCGGCACTAAGACAAAATCAATCCGAACCCCGCGAAGCGGGTGTTTTGTGGCGTCTTCGCCATATAGCCGTGCGTTTCAACGCATGGTTCCGACGGCGCATGGTTCCTAACAGCCTTTTGCAAAGCCTGGAGTTTCACTTATGGAAGTCACCCAATCATATGCCCGCCCCAGCAGCGGAACACTGACCGCCGATGGAATGCAGCTTCATGTCGCTGCCGAGCTGTCCCGTCCGCCGGTCGCCCTCAGCGCCTTTGTCCGAGACAGCCTCGCGTATGCCCGCGTCATGCTGGCCCTTTATGCCGTCGTTTCCGGCGACCACCGGGCAAAGCCCAAAGACCACACGGCCTACCAAGAGTGGGTGCAGCAGCGGTACTTGGAAGATTTAGGCGCCGAAATGGCGTCGCGCCTGCGCCAAATGCCGGGCTTGAACGACCAGCGGGACACGCTTAAAGCGCGGGTCACGGCGCTTCGCAAAGACGCCCAGCCGCTGGAAAAGCTGCTGCAAAGCACGGAATTTTTTGCGGCCCGCGCCAAATACTTTAAATGGCTTTGGGACAACGACAAAGACGCCTGGATGGTGCTGGACCCGGTGGTCAGCGTTCACCCGGACTGCGTCGTGTTTGAAGTGTTCTCCATAGACGAGTCCAGCTACGGACGCGTCACCGTGCCGATGGACAAGCTTGACACGCTGGGCGAGACTGTTTACGGCACGACCAATGTGGATTACTCGAAAGCGCTTGCCAATGAAATCTCCCGCGTTCGTGATTACCGGCCGGCCTATCTGTCGGTCGGCGGCGGGGGCGTGTCGGTTGCGACCGGGGCGGGCGAGCATTTAGAAAAAAAGATTGACCTGCCGCCGACCTGGGTGCGCGGCTTTTTGCAGGTGCAGTCAGCGGCGGCGTTTGCCGGGATTGACCTGACGCTGAGTGCGTCCACGGTCGCCGAAATGCTGGCCGTTCTGCGGCGGCGGCACGAGGACGCCGGCCCGCGCTCGCTGCGCTTTGTGCTGACGCCGGGCGAGAAGCCGAAAATCGTTGTGGAACCCTGGAACGTCGAGATTGCCGAAACAAACTTTGTCTATGACGGCGACTACGCAGGCGACGTGCGGATTTGGGGCCGGCGGCGTCTGCTGGTCTTAGAGTCGCTGATGCCGACGGCGGACAAAGTGTCGGCGCGGCTGCTCGGCACCGGGATGCCGTCGTACTGGACCGTGTTCCAGAAAAGCCATCGGTTTGATCTGGGGCTTTCGGGCTGGACCCAGAACGACTGGTCCCGCGCCGCGCGGTTTGACCTGCTGGCGTCTACCGGGGCCGTCTCGGAAGGCGACTTCGCCCAAGCGGCGTCGGCGCTGGAAACCCGGCTGCGCTTGTCGCCGGAAGAACTTTCGGCCTGCACCGATTTATCCCGCGAAGCGGCGACTTCCGCCTTGCAGCGCCTGTGCCGCGAAGGCCGGGCCATGTTTGACTTGGCGGCGGGCATCTACCGCTGGCGTCAACTGCTGCCGTTCCCGGTGGAAAACGAGGAAGACTCCGACCCGCGCCTGTACCTGGCCCGGCGGCTGGTCGCCACCGGCGGCGTCAAGTGGCTAAAGCCCGGCGAAGAAGAGGAAGAAACTTTCGGGTTACCGACGGAAAGCGAGCAGGCCACCCGTTACCGCGCCCAGGTGCGCGGCGGCGAAGAAAAGCGTGAGCGCAAGTTCCAAGTCGTGCTGGATTTGGACGCCGACGGCCGCGCCCGCTTTGTGTCGTGCGACTGCGCCTGGCACCGGCGCGAAAAGCTCCGCAAGGGGCCGTGCGCCCATATTCTCGCGGCTACGGTGCTGGCGTCCCAGCAGCAGGTCGGGGCAGGATCGGCCCAGTCCCCCTCGGCAGGCAGTGGAGGCGGCGCGGCCCTGCGGCCCGACCGCTTTAAGGGCCAGACGTTTGTGTTCACGGGAGCGCTGACGCTGTTCACGCGGGAGCAGGCCGAGGCTTTGGTGATGCAGGGCGGCGGCAAAGCGTCCGGCAGCGTCAGCCGCACGACGACGTATCTAGTGGCCGGTGACAAGGCCGGCTCCAAGCTGACCAAAGCGCGTGAACTGGGCGTCTCGGTTCTCACCGAAATCCAGTTCCAAGCCATGCTGGAAGATAAAGCGCCGGGGAATAAAATCCAATGAACGCCGAGCAGAATAAGCGCTACCAGCAGGTCGGCAAGCAGGCGTTTATCCGGGAAGAAATGATCCGCCTCGGCTTCTGGCCGCCGTCCCCCGAAGTCGCCGAGCAGGCCGAAGCCGTCGAAATCCAGCTCCGTGCTTTGTACAATGCGCTGGCATCCACGCAAACTGACCTGAGCGCCGTGGAAGCCAAGATCGCGGAAGCCGGCGACATCCCGAAGCTGCTGCTGGAAGTGCGGCGCAAGCGCATTGAGCGGGTGCGGGCCGAGCGGGTCGTCCGGCGCGAAGCACGGGCAAAGGAGCAAGCCGAAAAGCGCGTCCAAGACGCCGCATGGCGGCAAAAAACGCTGCCGTTTCTCGGCGCAGGCGTTTCCAGCAGCCTGGTTTACGACGCCGGCGACCCGGAAAAGCTGGCGGCGCTGGGCCTGCCGCTTTTGACGTCGGCATCGGAGGTCGCGGCGGCGATTGGCATTACAGAGCGCGAACTGGCCTGGCTAACGTACCACCGGGGCGCGGCGATGCTGGACCATTATTCGCGCTTTTCCATTCCCAAAAAGCGCAGCGGGACGCGCACCATTTCGTCGCCCAAGCGCCGCCTGCGGACCGCGCAGTCTTGGCTTTTAGAAACAATAGCACCCCTGCCGGTGCATGACGCGGCGTTTGCATTCCGTCCCGGCGTGTCGGTTGTGGATAACGCGGCTCGGCACACAGGCCGGGCCGTGGTCGTGCGGCTGGACCTTCAGGACTTCTTCCCGTCGGTGACGCTTCCCCGCGTCCGCGCTTTGTTCCGGTCGCTGGGCTACAATGGCGGCGTGGCAACGCTGTTTGCCCTGCTCGCGACTGAAGCGCCCCGCGCGGCAGTGACGCTCGACGGCCAGACCCGCTTTGTTGCTTTAGGTGCGCGCTGCCTGCCGCAAGGAGCCTGCACGTCCCCTGCCCTGACCAACCTTCTGTGCCGCCGGATGGACGCCCGCTTGACCGGTGCCGCCGACGCCCTCGGCTTCCGCTACACCCGCTACGCCGACGACCTAGTCTTCTCCCACGCCGACGCCTCCGCCCCCGTCAGCATTCTTTTAACGCTGGCCCGCAAAATCATTTTGGACACTGGGTTTGTCGTCAACGAAGAAAAGACCGCCGTTCTGCGCCCCCAGCACCGGCAGGTCGTGACCGGCGTGGTCGTCAACGAAACCCCGCACGTTTCCCGCGCCGACCTGCGCCGCTTCCGCGCCGTCCTGCACCGCTGCGAGACATTAGGCATTCCCGCCGTCTCCGAGCAGATGGGCCGGGACGCCCGCGCCTACGCTTCCGGGTATCTCGCCTTCCTGCACATGGTTTGTCCCGCGCAAGCCAGCCGCCTCCGCGAAAAGCACCCCTGGGTCACCCAGTTTCAATCACCAAACTAACTTTCAGGGTAATTTTACGCCGCGTCAACAGTTATCTGCATTTCGGCAATCAGTTCCTGCATGGCATCGTAAGCATCATACCGGCATTCCTCCATAAGCGCCGGCGGCAGAGGGCCAAGATCGGCCAGCAGTTCAATTACCCCGTGCCGGCACATCGTACAGTAGCCTTCTTAATAAATTTGCATCAACGCGCTCCGAAGTTCAGGCCGTGGTTTGGCTTCTACGAGATGGCGCATGTTCAGAGTGAGCCAGTGCATCTCGTCGGCATCCCAAGCCTTGCGGAGAACGCGCTCAATCGCCTGCTCGTCGCCTGTGCAGAAGTTGCGGATCAGCATTTCGATTAGTTCCCAGGGACGCAGCGACGTGGGCATGAATTCCAAAGCGAGGGCGCGAACCGACGGATGCTCAATCTGCGCGAGCGCGGCGCGGGCGGCTGTGGCGACTTCCTGTTCTTCGCTTTGAGCCAGCGTCAGCAGAGGGCGATGGTCGAGCGGGAATGGACGCCGTTTGAACAGCAGCAGGTAACGCGCCAAGCGCTTCGGGTCTGTTTCCGCCAGCGTTTCCCGCGCCATTTGCTCGGCATCGGCGGCAGGCAAGTGTTCGCCGTAACGCGCCCACACCATTGGCCCATGTTGTTTGCTGGCATCAAATATTTGTTCCCGTATCCCGGCGTAATCGGGCCAGCGGCGTTTCGGCCTTGATTTGAGCCGTGCCTTCCATGCCGCCTGCTTTTCCCGAACTTGCGCCAAATACACACCAATAGCAGGTTCCGTGAGTGCGGCCTGTTCTAAAAACAATTGAGCTTCTTCGGCTCCAAAGCGTTTCTCAACGTGTTCTAAAACCCATGCTTCGTACCAGGGGTCGTCTTCTTTCCGTGGAAGTTGCATCCATTGACGAACGATAAACAAGTATCCATCCAACCCGCCAACGTCTACAATAACTTCAGCCCAAAAGCTGTCAGACTCCGCCTCATGTGTTACGAAAAACGAATACACGGACTGCTTCGCGCTCAGGTCGCCGCTTTTTGCCAGCAGGCCAAGTAGATCATATATTTGGTAGATGCTTCGCTCATCGTCGTCCCATTCGTCTTCATTGTCGCTGATTTCTCCGAGCGCCTGTTCTAATGTCCGCGCATAAAACTCCGGCTCTCCCGTCGCCCGGATCATGTCAAACATATACAAGGCGCGGTTTTCTTCAGTTTGCCGGTCATACGCTAAGTTGTGCGTGCAGGCGTACAGGAGAAAATTTCTGTCTGCGACTACTTCGCCGTTGAGCAGCCATTGAACGGCCCGGCCAAGCCCGCGATGCACCGAACGCTCAAATTCTACTTGAGAGACAATCATAAATTACGCTTTCACGGCGAGACGAGGTAGGGATCGAGCTGCATCTCGGTTTTTTCTGCACGCGCATTGTACCTGCCTGCACGCTCGATGCGCTTGGTTTGGGTATACTGTCACCGTTTGTAGAAAAGCAAGGCATGTCAAAATCCCCTCTTCCGTTTGTTCCCCCTTCCGTTCCCCAATCGCCTCTGCGGGTCGCGCCCGGCGGGCGCTTTTTTGAGACGGCGGACGGCAAGCCGTTTCTATTCATCGGGCCGAACGATGCCATCTCGTGGCCGGGGCTGGCCGGGCTGTACCGGCGGCGCGATCCGGCAGCCGCCGAAGCGTATGTTGCCGGCCTTGCCGAGTCCGGCGTGAACGTGCTGCGCTTGATGCTGGAATACGCGCACCGCGACGGCTGGTATTTTGAGAAGCCGTTCGGCACGTTCAACCCGGTCCTGGTCCGGCTTTGGGACGACTTGTTCCTTCTCTGCGCCCGGCACGGAATTCGGATTCTGCTGACGCCCTGGGACACGTTTTGGATGGCCCGGCGCTGGCACCGGCATCCCTACAATGCGGCAAACGGCGGCCCTGCCGCCGCGCCTTCGGACTTCTTTACCCAGGAAAAAGTTTGGGAAGCGACCGAGCGGCGATTTCAATTCGTTGTCGAGCGCTGGGGCGGGGACGGGACTCTGGCAGCCTGGGACCTGTTCAACGAGATCCACCCGCACTGGGGCGGAACGGCAATCCAGCAGTCTGAAGTTATTGCCCGGTTATCTGCAAGCGTCCGCGACATGGAGCAAAAATGCTGGGGATTCACGCGCCCGCAGACGGTGTCCGTTTTTGGGCCGAACCCATCGGCGGACTATGAAGACTTGATCCTGCGCCACCCCGCCCTGGACTTTGCCACCACCCACATCTACCAGGGGGCCATTGATCACCCACACAATACCATTACGCCGGCGCTGACGATGGCCCAATGGGTGCGCCACGCCGCCGAGCGCATCGCGCCGGGCCGGCCTTTTTTAGACACGGAACACGGGCCGATCCACCTCTTCAACGACCGAAAGCAGATGCTGGAAGAAGCGTTTGACGACGAGTACGAGCGCCGCTTAATGTGGGCGCACCTGGCTTCAGGCGGCGCGGGGAGCGGGATGCGCTGGCCTGCCCGCCACCCGCACCTGCTGACGCCCGGTATGCTGCGGGCGTTGTCGGGCATGGCGCAGTTTGCCCGGCTGATGGATTGGAGCCGCTTCACGCCGGTCTGCGATGCCCTCCAAACGACGGTCCCGGATAAGAGCCTGCGAGGGAAGACTCTGCTGGTGTTCGGCTGCCGCGACGCGCATCAAGCCGTCTTGTGGCTGCTGCCCGACACGCGCGGCAAACAAAAAGCCGAGCGCTGGGACGCGCCGCTGCCGCTGGAGCTTCACGGCCTGTGTCCCGGCCCGTACCGCGCGACGCCCTGGGATACCGAGCGCAACGCGGCGCTGGACACCCAAACCGCAAGCACCGACGGACAGGGAACGCTGCGTCTGCTCCTGCCGCCGGGGCGCGAAATAGCGCTGGCGATTACGGCGCTGGGAAAAAGCAGTTAAAGACTGGACAGAAAGTTTGTCGGGCGACTTCAGTCGCCCGATCAGCCTTTTACACCGCCTCTAAAGCAGCCGCAGCGTCACCCAAAGCGCAAGACTTGCTGCCAGCAGCAGAAGCGGCGTCACGCGCAGGCCGGTGCCAAAAAAGTCGCACGCCTCCACGTCTTCTTCCTGCTTGCGATTGTCGGGTTCGGCCTTAAATGACAACCTCAGCAGCGCCGGCGGCAGCGCGAACACGGCAAGCGTTAAGACAGTTTGCATCGGTTCAGTGTTTTCCCGTATTCCCCACAGTAAGGCTTGTTCCCCCAAACGGCATAATCGGTAATGGTTCTACTCGCTCCCGATAAAGGCAAACCGGCTGCAAAGCCGGGACGCAAAGCCGATGGGTCTCCGCAAATCTACCAACGCGGAGACAGCCTGGCCGCCGAAGGGCGTTCTCGTGGACGGGCGGAAACCAAAATCCTTCGCATTCGACAAGAGCAAACCGCCGGAAACGGCGGGACGCAAAGCTGCGGGCCTTCCTCCCAGTCACAACAACTGGAAGATGGCAGCCGGGCTACCGAAACGCGACGACTACGAGGGAACCCTACCATGAAAGACAACTCCAAAAAGACGAACACACTTTTCCGCTCAGGCCGCGCCTGGCGGACGCCGGCGGCTTTCGCCGGCTTGGCCCTGCCTTTGGCCGTTCTGCCGCTTGCGGCATTGGCCGCCCCTGCCGCGCCGGCCCAGCCAA
>CAXTRL010000036.1:13081-16556 GCA_964246575.1 uncultured Armatimonadales bacterium | reverse complement strand
ACGAGCGCGGCGTGGTTGTGACTGTGATGACCGACAAAATGCTGTTTGCGCGGGGCGACGCCGCCCTGCGCCCGGAAGAACTAAGCCTTCTCAACATGGTCGCCGGGGCGGCAAATGCCGTCCCGCAGAACCCGGTTCGGGTGGAGGGTCACACTGACAGCCTGCCGATCCATACCGAGCGGTTCCCGTCCAACTGGGAGCTGTCCGCCACGCGGGCGACCACCGTGCTGCGCTACTTTGAAGGCCGGGGCGTGGCATCAAACCGCCTGGAAGCGTCCGGCTATGCCGATCAGCGTCCGATGGCTGCAAATGACACCGAAGCGAATAGGGCAAAAAACCGCCGCGTCGAGATTGTCCTGCTGCGCCGCTTCGCCGCCCCCGCCGGTCCGGTTCCCGTGCAAAGCCAGTAAGATCTGAAGCTGGTAAAGTTTCTATGTCCGCCTGCCGATAATCAAAGTGCGCCCGCCATCAAGCGGACGCTCAATTTGACCAATTCTACACGATGGAGAGATAACCCGGCATGGCGGAAAAAGCGGAAGAAAAAAGCGCGGCACCTGCGAAAAAAGGGCCGCCGATGATGATCATTATGGCGGTGTTTGCGGTGGTCGTGCTGGGCGCGGCGTTTATGATGGTCCAGAAGGCCAGCGCCAAGCAAAAAGGCGGCGAAGTCAAAAAGGTAGAAAAAGGGCCGGTAATGAGCCTGGATGAGTTTCTGGTCAATCTGTCCGACCCCGGCTCCGACCACTTCTTAAAAGTCACGGTCGGCCTGGAACTGGACAAAGAAAAAGGCAAAACGGCAGAATCGCTCAAAGAACAAACCCCGGAAATCCGCGACGCCATTCTGACGTCCCTGTCCAGCGAGACCCGCGACCAGGTTGCCCCGGAAAGCGGCCGCGAGAAGCTTAAAGCGCAGATTAAAAAGAACGTCAACACAGCGCTTGGCGAAGAAGACGTCAAAAACGTCTACTTCACCAACTTCGTGACCCAGTAAGCAAGTGGCCTCGTCAGCCACTTTGCCCAGAAAATGCTTGCTTTCTGTTCTTATCCTGGCTACTGTTCACTGCATACGCATTATGTCGGGCTGAATGTCACACTGAACTGAGAAAGGCCGGCTGTTCCTGCTGCGTCAGCGGGATGGGTTTTCGTGCAGTCGGCGGGTTGTGGGCTGAGGTTTCCCTGCGGACAATCCGGGGCAGCCGCTTCCCCGCCGCTTGACACCTGCGCTGGAAATACAAACTTCGCGTGCCCATCGGCCATCAAATAGTTTGATCCGTTCTGATGCCGGCCTGTCTCACCTAAAAACCATGCCGGCTTGCTGTCAGGAGTGGAATTGGCGGACCACCGCGCACCCATAGCGCCTGTCGCGTATTGGATTGTAGGAGGGTGCGAATCGTCGTCGGTAGCCAGAACAACATGGTTTGCATCAAAGCCTTTCACTCGGCAGAAAATGTTTCCTGCTCCATCCCCCGCTGTTGACATAAAGCCGCTCGGAGGAGCTGCTGTATAACCTTGCGTGCCTTCCGAGGGATCAGTGATGAGGGCAGGATCGCCGGAAACCTCAAAAAGCATAACTGTTGAAGCTGGAGCCTTGAAGTCAGACAGCTTATCACCGGCAGCAGACGTGTTGATCCCATAGGACATTGGGTAACCGACAGTCGTTCCAGCCTGAACTGTCGGGGCAGTCGCATCATCAGGGCAAGCATAGATGCCAATGCTTTTGACATACGGGAAGCACTGTCCAGCCCAGCCTAAACCCGTAGGAGCGACCGGATTCACTAAAAGAAGAGCGCCGGAAGGATAAGTTTCATCGTTGTCTTGAACATACTGCATGAGGGCGAGGCCAAGCTGCTTTTGGTTAGACAAGCAGGCGGTACGACGAGCGTTCTCGCGGACACTTTGGAAGACGGGAAAGAGGATCGCAGCGAGAAGCGCGATAATGGCGATGACGACGAGCAGCTCAATCAGCGTAAACGCACGGCAAGTTTTAGTTTGCATGGAAGTCCCCTCTTACAGCATCAGAGAGCGCTTTTGCCGATAAGTTTCAAGGCGAAAAAGCCAGCCAAACAATCTTGTGAAGTTTTCTAAGGCAGTATGGAATAAGAACACCGGAAGCGTGCAGCTTCCGGTGTTTTTTCGTTTCAGAAACCCCGTAATTTTACCTAACTCATGAAGTCCCCAGATCGGAACCGCGTTGGCTGAAGTTTTATCGCAACAAGAAATCGAGAGCCTGCTGTCGGCGATGACCCCGGCGGAAGAAGGAGCCGCGCCGAGTGAAGCCGTGGAGCAGCGCCGGGCGGTCATCGGGGCGGCGTCAGCCGCCACGCCGCAGACATATACCGCCGAAGGGCGCGTGTTCCTGCCGCTGCACAAGCGCCGCCGGGCTGCCGCAGGGCTTGCCCTGCAATCGGCGCAGCGCCGGGCCGCCTCGCCGCCGGCGTATGAACCGTATGACTTCCGGCGGCCCGACAAGCTCTCCAAAGACCATGTCCGCGCCCTGCAAATGCTGCATGAGAACTTTGCCGGCTACTTTATGTCATCGCTGGCAGGCTATCTGCGAACTCAAGTGGAAGTCGATCTGATGTCGGTGGAGCAGGTGCCGTATGACGAGTACATGAAAACGATTTCGGCGTCGCTGCTGAACATTCTCAACGTCGACACGCTTTCCGGGCAAGCGATTTTCGAGATAGACTTCGGCATTCTGTTTTCCATGATTGACCGGCTGCTCGGCGGCAAAGGCGCTGCGGGAAAAGTCGTCCGAGACCTAACCGACATTGAGAAAATGCTCTCAAGCAACATTGTAGAAATGGGCCTCGCCGACCTGAAAGCGGCCTGGGAAACCGTGCTGCCGCTGGATTTCGGCGTCGCGTCCATGGAAACTTCTTCTCAGTTTGTCCAGATTGTTCCCGGCAACGACACCATTGTTCTGGTGCTGTTTGAGATCCGCATCGGCGAGTTCCAGGGAGCCATGAGCTTGTGCATCCCGTACCTGCTCTTGAAACCCATCCTCGGCAAGCTCAGTACCCAGCGCTGGTTTGTGTCCGACCGCAAGAAAGCAGCGTCGCATTCGGAGCAGCTTGCGCAGCGTCTTAACACCACAGCCGTGCCGTGTGTGGCGCGTCTTGGGCGCACCTCGCTGTGCGTCGCCGATCTTGCCTCGCTTGAGGTGGGCCAGGTGCTGCCGATGCAGGTCTGCCCGGCGTCCGGCGATCCCCGTGCGCCCAAAGACAAGCTTGGCACGGTGGATTTGATGATCGGCGGCCATGTCAAGTTCCGGGGCCGGACCGGCCTGCGGGGCCGCACCCTGGCCGTGCAAATCGAGCAAGTAGTGGAGCCTGTCGCGGATATAGTCGCGCACCGAGAGCAAAGCATAACGGCGCATTAACTAATTTTTTGAGGAGACGCAGACGAACATGGCAGACGAAGAAGAAAGTGGAATGCTTTCGCAGGCAGATTTAGATGCGCTGATCGCGGCTGC
>CAXTRL010000036.1:11283-12981 GCA_964246575.1 uncultured Armatimonadales bacterium | reverse complement strand
AAGAAGAAAGTGGAATGCTTTCGCAGGCAGATTTAGATGCGCTGATCGCGGCTGCCGGGCAGAGCAGCGAGGATATCGAGCCGGACGGGCTATATGCCGAGCCGGAAGACGAGGAGCCGTCCCAGCCTGCCGGGCAAGCGCTCGGCAGGAGCGGACTGGTGGACCTGCCGAGTTTCGCGCCTGCCGCGCCCGCGCCGGTGCTTCAAAGCGGCGAGTCGGGGCTTGGCCGAGTGCGCGACATTCCGCTGGAAGTGACGGTGGAGCTTGGCCGGACGCGGCTCTTGATCCGCGATATTATGGACCTGTCGGCAGGCTCGATTATCGAACTGGACAAGATTGCAGGCGAACCGGTAGACTTGTTCGCAAACGGCATGCTGGTCGCTCGCGGCGAAGTGATTGTTATTGACGACAATTTCGGCGTCCGGGTCACGGAAATTATTACGGCCCAGGAGCGCGGCGGAGCGGAGAAAGAGCATGCCCGTGCCGCGTAATTCCACTTTTGCTTTGCTGGGCCTGGCGCTTGTTACCCTGAGCCTCGCGCTTGCCACGGCAGGCGCAGTGCAAGCCTCGCCGCCAGCGTCTGCACCGGCATCTACGCCCGATTATGGCGGGCGGGATGCGCCGCTCGCCGGCGCGGGCGACGCTGCGCCGAACCCGGCGGCGCAGGCCGGGCGGGCGCTGGAAGCGCTGGTGGTCGTGCTGGCCGGGGTGACGGGCGTAGTGTATCTGCTGAAGCGCTTCAACTTAATCCAGCCGGGGGCAAACGGCAAGCCCGCCCGGATTTCCGCCCCCAGCTTTAGCCGCTCGTCCGCCGCGAGTGCAGACGTTGCCGTCGTGTCGTCGCAGAGTCTGCCTGGCGGGATGATGCTGCATGTCGTGCGCGTCGCCGGGAAAAACCTGCTGCTGGCGGCAACGGCCCAGAGCGTCACGACCGTGACGGAGTGGCCCGTTTCAGACGCAGAATCGCCGGGCATGGCGGACGACTTCGAAGAGTATCTTTCCCGTGCCAATCCCAGCGCCCCCGATCCTGCGTCGGGGATCGCCGCAGCCAATGCCCGCCTGCGCTCGCTGCTGTCTTCACCGAAGCCGGAGGAACCGTCTTGACTTCACGCCGTACCACCCGCATTCTTTGTCTGCTATTTCTCGTTACGATCACCGCCGCCTCGGCACACGCCCAGGCCGCGTCTCATGCGGCACTGCCGGCGCTTGCCCTGCCGACCATTCCCGGCAGCGGCCCGGCGAAAAGCCCGCAGCAGGTCGCAAACACGCTGCAAATTCTGGCGCTGATGACCGTGCTGACCCTGGCCCCGGCGCTTTTGATCATGACGACGGCGTTCACGCGCATTGTGATTGTGCTGTCGTTTTTGCGCTCAGCGCTTGGCACCCAGAGCATTCCGCCGACTCAAGTGATGCTTGGCTTATCCCTTTTCTTGACGTTTTTCGTGATGTCGCCGACGTTTAACCAGATGAACAGCGATGCCATCCAGCCGTATCTTTCCTCCAAAATGGACTTCAACACGGCGATCGAGCGCGGCGAAATCCCTCTGCGCCGGTTCATGGTGGCCCAGACCTACAAAGCCGACCTGCGCTTGTTCCTGCAAATGAGCCGGACGCCGGTTCCCAAGATTACCGACCCGGCGCACCCCGCCGACGTGCTGCCGATGCAAGTGGTCATTCCCGCGTTTGTGATTTCCGAAC
>CAXTRL010000036.1:1006-11273 GCA_964246575.1 uncultured Armatimonadales bacterium | reverse complement strand
CCGAACTCAAGACAGGCTTCATCTTCGGCTTCATCATTTACATCCCATTTATCATCATTGATTTAGTGGTATCATCGCTGCTGATGAGCATGGGTATGATGATGCTGCCGCCGACCGTGATTTCCCTTCCCGCTAAAGTGCTGGTCTTCATCCTCGCCGACGGCTGGCACGCCATCGCCGGTTCGCTTGCCGCAAGTTACCGCACTTAGCATCTTGACAGCCTTTCCGCTCTCTGTTACAATGGCATCAATTGCTTGCCAGTGGAACCGTAGGAGGGTGGGGCAGTGGACAATGAAGATGCGACAGCAGACAATTATGCGGATTATATGTGCTACTTGCTGGGATGCCAGGACGCCGGGATAGCGCCGCTGGAAGAATGGCATTTTCATCTGCTTCAGCAGGAGTATCTGCGCCGGGCGGCGGAAGCGGAGCAGGAGCCGAGTCAGCCCGATGTTCCGCCGTTCGTGCTGGAACAGCTTGCCCGGCTAGTGGCCGAAGGCTACAAGATCGCCGCAAGCGGCGGCAGTCAAACCAAGTCTAGCGACAGCGGCGCAGAACCCGGTTCGGCGGCCTGCGGCGTTCGTGAGCCGCGCCGGCCGCTGGAGCCGGTTCTTGTCGGCAGCGCCGCGCGTCCTTTGCCGGCCTCGGACGCCCCCGACCAGTCATTTTGGCGTACTTGAACTGCCAAGCGACGCTCTCCCCAAATGCCACATCCGCGCCGCCGCCAGCGGCAGGCTGAGGCAGAGGGCGTAGTAAACGATCAAGCCCGCGCCTGCGCCCAGCGCTTTCGCGCCGAACTTGTCCAGCGCGATAATCGCCATCGGGTGCATGACATAAATCGCCAGCGACTCCGCCCCCAAATACGACAGCACCCTCGCCGCGCTGCTTTTGACTAAGGCTTCCGCCCCCGCCAGCACCAAAAAGCTTATGCCTGCCGTGAACACCCATTGCCCACCCTGGTAAACCGCCGTGTTCAAATGCGCGGGCGGAAGCAGAGTTTTCACCCCCAGCGGCGTATACACCGCCAGCGCGGCCAGCGTCACGGCCAGCACAGGCCAAAGACCCCGCCGAAAGATGTCCGGCCAGCGTCCAATCTGGCTCCACAGCCATAGCCCTAGCGCAACTGGCAGAATGTCCCACAAAATTGTCGTTTGGAAGTGATGTAGCAGCACGAACCGATTAAGAGCATACACGGCGGCCTGTAAGACCACTGCCCCAAGCGCGACGCTCCAAAACGCCGAGCGGTGCTGAAACAAAAGCATCAGCAGCGGCAGCAGGACGTACAACTCAATTACCAGCACAAAAAAGTACAAGTGGAACTCGGCAGTTCCCATCAGCAGCATCTTGGCGATGTGGCCGAAAGTGAGATGATGCAAAGTTCCCAGCACAAAATTGACTGCGATGTAGACGCCGCTCCATACCACATACGGCACAACGGCGGTTTGCAGCCTGCGTTTGGCGTAACGAGGCACGTCCGGCGTCCGCGATAGGCTCAGGGCGTTAGCGAAGGCACTCAGCATCAAAAAGCAGGGAACGGCCCACTGCGCGTCTAGGTTCGGCACGGCCAGCGCGTACCAGGCCCAAGAAGGCGGCGTGTGGGATTTGGCGGAATGCAGGGCAGGCAGAAAGTGGCCGGACACATGAATAAACAGGACGGCTAAAATCGCAATACCCCGGCAGATGTCCAGCGACCCCAAGCGTCCGGCGGTCTTCAGCGCAGGCCGCGTTTCCTCGGAAAGACTTTCGTTCGGCATCGCCCTTTGTTCGCCGCGCCGTTCCCAAACTCCTGCCTTCAAGTCCGTCAACGAGTGGCTGGGGTCAGCAGAAAAGCGCGGGGGTGGCCTTGAAACAGGCCGAGGCCGGCGATTTGGCCGTGGTCGTTGATGGCGCGGGCTTCGGTGAGGGTCCAGCCGGAATGGGCGGGAAGCACGGCGTTGAGGTCGGTCGGCTGGCTGTTCTGCCAGAGGGTTGCGCGTTTGAGCGTCCCATTCTGCGACGTGCCGACAACTTGGCCGCTTGCATTGAGGACATACGCCGCGCTTTCAGTGAGGCCAGGCAGCGGGGCCAAGTCCTGCATCTGGCCGCTGGCGTACAGGAACGCATGGCGGGTGCCGGCGGCGTCTGTGTCCGAGGCTCCGGCAATCTGGCCTGAGTCGCTGACGGCATAGGCGACGCTGTTCGCGCCGCCAAGCGTACCGAGATCGGTCATGCCGCCCTCGCCGGTCCAGGCAAACGCATGGGTCGCGCCGACGGTGTCCGTGTCGGCCTTGCCGACGACAGCGCCGAGGCTGCTGACGGCATACGCGGCGCTGTACGCGCCGCCTAATGTACCGAGATCTGTCAACGTCTCGCCGGGCCGGCGCAAAAAGGCGCGGGTCATCCAGGCACGGCGGCGGTCGGCATGGCCGGTCTCCGAGAAACCGGCGATGTCGCCCGTGCTGTTGATGCCTCGCGCCTCGCTGTACGGATAACCCGGCAGGGAGCCGATTTTATGGGTAACGCCGTCCCACCAAAACGCGCGGGCGTGGCCCAAAATGTTGAACGACGCCCCCGCCGCCTGCCCGGCGTCGCTCAGGCCGTATACAAGGCTGGCGTGGTGCTTCGGCAGGGCAGGGAGCGCCGTAAGCGTATCGGCAGTCCCGGCGTAGCCTTGTGCGCCGTCGCCCGCACGGACGGACAGCGCGACTTCACCTGCGTTGTTCAGCGCGGCGACTTCGCTGCCGTCTGCTAAAGCTGTCACCGAGTAAAGCGTCGGCGTCTTGCCCGAGCTGAGTACGGAAGGCGCGAGGGCCGCCGAGAGCCGCCAAGGCAAAAGCAGCGGCAGGGCCAGCGCCAAAAGACGCGCCCGGCGCGGTGCAAGCCGGGCCGAAGATAACTGGACCAAGCGGCGGCGCAGAGCATGGAAGCCCGGCGAGAAACCGAGCGCGGGCGGGGCGGCTGTGGGGGCGGCCAGTTTCAGCAGCAGGCGTCCGTACTCGGCAGGCGGCAGATGCGTCGCCGAAAGAGCCAGCGCGTCGCAGGCTTCTTCCCGCGCGGCGGCCCATTCCGCCGACGCCCACCAGGCCAGCGGGTGAAAAAAGAACAGTGTCCGGGCCAGCAGAGGCACCACGGCCAGCGGCAGATCGCAGCGCTTCAGATGCGCCATTTCATGCGCCAGTGTCAAGCGCAGTTCCGTTGGTGCCAGCGTTTCGCTGACATTAAGCGGCAGCAGAATGACGGGGCGAAGCCAGCCGGTGACGCAGGGCGTCCGAACGTGAGGTCCGGTCAGCACGCGCGGCGCTTGGCGCAGGCCCATCTGCCGGGCCAGGGCGACTCGGTCTGCGTCCGGCAGTGGGGCAGGGAACGCGCCCCGCTGAAGGCGTTTGAGTGCAAAACTCTGGTACGCAGTGAAGCCGAAAGATGCCGTGACGCCGGCCACCCAAAGGCCAAAAAGCAGCAGGGGCCAGCGCAGCGCGAGTGGTGCAGGAACCGCCGCTGCTTCCGCTTCGGCGGCTGCCGATGCGGCGGCTGGAATGGGCTGCGGCAGCGTAGGGGCAGCCAGCGCATGAGGCGTCGCGGCGGCTACTGAAACCGTGTGAATTGCGGGGGCAGGCGCAGGCAAAAGGGGCAGATTGATCGGGGCCAAGACGCACAAATCAAGCAGCAGCTTAGCGCAGGCCAGCCACCAAAGCCAGGCGCGAACCGCCGCCGGAAGACGCGGCAGGCAGCGGCAGACAACGCCGACTCCGGCAGCAAACAAGCTGCCCCAAAGGCAGGCATGACCAACTTGCGACAACCAAGATTGCATGATCCAAGCGGCTGGTCCCATCGCGTCTAGCTCCTGTCGGTGGCTTCAACCAACTGCCGCAAATCGGACAGTTCCCGCTCGGACAGCTTGGACTCGCTGAGAAACGCGACAAACGGCGACAGCGAACCGCCAAGCGACTTTTCCACAAAGTCGCGCACTAAAGTCTGCATCAGCTCGGTCTTGGCGACGACCGGCTGGTACTGGAACGCCCCTTGATCCTTAAAGCGGGTCAAATAGTTTTTCTGGCGCAGGCGCTCCATCATGGTCAGGATTGTCGTGCGGGCCAGGCCATGCGGCTCGCCGAACTGTTCGGCGGCTTCGCGGACTGTGACCGGCGCATGGTCGGAAACGTAGCGCAGCAGCGACAATTCTTGATCGCCTAAAGTTTGCGGCTTGTTCATGCACCCATTGTAGCGCAGAACTACACCCGTCGTCAAGAGGCAGCGCCAACAAGAAAGCGGCGCATCTTGGCTGGCTGTCGGGTAAAATACCGTCACCATGAATGACTCCTCTTTGTCCCCGGACCTTGATCCACTTCAGAATCTTGACTCGCTTCAGCAGGCCGCCGCACGGGCGGAAGATTTGCGGGCGCAGCTTAACCACGCGAACTATTTGTATCATGTGCTGGACCAGCCGGAAATCACCGACGCGGACTATGACCATCTGCTGCGGGAGCTGATTGATTTGGAAACGGCGCATCCTGAGCTGGTGACGGCGGATTCGCCGACCCAGCGGGTGGGGGCGTCGCCGCAGTCGGACTTCAAGCCGCACACGCACCGCCAGCCGATGCTGTCGCTGGGGAATGCGTTCAACGACGACGAGCTGCGGGCGTTTGACGAGAAAGTCAAACGGCATCTCGGTCTGGCCGAAGACGCCGCCGTGGAGTATGTCACGGAGCTGAAAATTGACGGCCTAGCCGTTTCGCTGACGTATGCGGACGGCCAGTTCCAGCGCGGCGCGACGCGCGGGGACGGCGTGGTCGGCGAAGACATCTCCGCTAATTTGAAGACCGTCGCCGGCCTGCCGCTGCGCCTGCGCCCGCCGTTCCCGGAGTTTGTGGAAATACGCGGCGAAGTGTACCTAGACCATGCCGAGTTCACGCGCATCAACGCGGCCCGCGAGGCCGCCGGGGAACCGGTGTTCGCCAACCCGCGTAACGCGGCGGCAGGCAGTGTCCGGCAGCTTGATCCTGCCGTGACCGCGAAGCGCAAGCTGAGCCTCTTTTTGTATGCCCTGGGCGAAAGCAGCGAGCGGGCGGCGGAGTCGCAGCAGGGGCTTTTGGACACATTAAAAAACTGGGGGATGCGGGTCAACCCGAAGGTCCGCTTGAACCCGAACATTGATGCCGTCATCGCCTATGTTGCCGAATGGACTGACAAGAAAGCGTCGCTGAGTTATGACATTGACGGCATTGTCGTCAAAGTCAACAGCTTCAGCCAGCAGCAGGATTTAGGCGCGGTCGCCCGAACCCCGCGCTGGGCAATTGCGTACAAGTTCCCGGCGGCGCAGGGGCGGACCAGGATTTTGGACATTCTCGCGTCGGTCGGGCGTACCGGCGCGATCACGCCAGTTGCCATTGTGGAAGCCGTCACCCTGCCGCCGAACTCGGTGGTCCAGCGGGCGACGCTGCACAACCAGCTTGAAATAGACCGCAAAGATGTCCGTATCGGCGACACCGTCGTCATCCAAAAAGCGGGCGACGTGATCCCGGAAATCGTTCAAGTCGTCTTGGACGCCCGCCCCGAAGACTCGCAGCCGTACCATCTGCCCACCCACTGCCCGGCCTGCGGAACGCTCTTGGTTCGGCCTGAGAATACGCCCGTGACGCGCTGCCCGAACTCGGCGGCCTGCCCCGGCCAGAACGTCCAGCGCATTATCCATTTCGTGTCCCGCCGGGCGATGGACATTCAGTGGCTCGGCGAAAAGCACGCCGCGCAGCTTGTCGAGCAGGGCCTCATCAAAGACGCCGCCGACCTGTACTTTCTCAAGAAAGAGCAGCTTCTGCCGCTGGAGCGCATGGGGGACAAGCTGGCCGACAACATCTTGGCCGCAATTGACGGCAGCAAGCATCCGCCCCTGCCGCGCCTGATTTTCGCCCTTGGCATCCGGCTCATCGGCGAACACGCCGCCGAGATTTTAGCCCGCCAGTTCGGTTCTTTGGAAAAACTCGCCGCCGCGACCACCGAGGAGCTTGCCGGCATCTACGACATCGGCCTGACCACCGCCGAAACCATTGTCGCGTTCTTCGGCCAGACCGAGACCACGGAGCTGTTAAACAAGCTCCACTCCGCCGGCATCCAGCCCGCCGCCGATGAGTTCGCCCCGAAAGCCGACACGTTCGCCGGCAAATCGTTTGTCTTCACCGGGACGCTGACCACGATGACGCGCGGCGATGCTGAAGGCATTGTCAAAAAGCTGGGAGGCCGCGCCGGGTCGTCCGTGTCCAAGCAGACCAACTACGTCATCGCCGGGGACAACGCCGGCAGCAAGCTGGAAAAAGCGCAAACGCTCGGCGTCACGGTGCTGACCGAAACGGAGTTTCAGGAACTCGCGGCGGGGATTGAAAAGCAGGCAGAAGGTAGGAATGCGAGTGACTAAAGTCGCTATGCCTCAGAAGGCATTATTGGCGCAAATCGGAACGATACTTCGTATCTGCTGGAAGGTAATCAGAATTACCGCCTGCCTTTCAGGTCTGCCAGTGCAGTCCAGGGGACAGAATACGGAACAAGATGCCCTCTCTCGTCTGGCTCTTCTGTCCCCTGGACAGGTGGCGTTTCTGAACGCCTTCCAGCGAGGAAGTTCACTCCCTCGTTCCTGCACAAGCTCAGTTCGTGATGCTGCTTTGACACGCGGCAACTTTTACATTATAATGGCTGCATGAATACAAACACCATGCAGTGCCGCGTCATTGCTTCCACAGTAGCCGCTTTCAGCTTCGCGTTGCTTTATCCATCCACTGCGCGGGCTGATACGCCAGCGCAGACGCAAAAGGCGATCCAGGCCGTATGCAGCCGCACCGCGGCGAGTTATGCGAAGCGTGACTTGTCTAGTTTCATCGCCATGTACTCCCCAAGTTTCACATTAAGAAATGTTGCTGGGAGGTCGTTCAACTTTCGCCAAAACCAAGCAGACATTGCAAACACTTTTGCTAAAGATAACCTTCGAGCGAGTGCTGTCTGCACCGTTTCTCAAGTCGTTTCGCAGGGCAGCCAGGCGCAGGCTGTTCTGCATTGGCATTACGTTTTTCGAACAAAGCATGGAACGCTTTCTTACATGGTCACAAGAGATTATCAAGAACAATCACTGTGGAAAAAGACTGCCGGAGGCTGGCAGGAAGTCAGTGCAGATATGACGCACGACACAGTAGACTACCGGCGGTAGAGCGACAAGCAAAAAAAGCGCCAGCCTCTATTTGAGGCTGGCGCTTCTGTCTATGTCGCTATTTGTTACGGTGCTTACTTCTGCTGGGCGACGGTGGCGTGCAGGTAGGCTTTCTGGTCCTGGATGGCGGTGTAGTTGTCGCCGCTGATCTGGTACTGCTGGCCGATCGCTTCCTGCGTGGGCATCTTTTCGACGACGCCCACCAAAGACACCGGCTGGCCGGTGGTGATGGTGACTTTGCTTGCGCCGCTGGCTCCCGCGTTCATGCCTTTGTCGAGAAGCACCAGCATTTGCTGCTGGGCCGATGGGCCGACGAAGAAGGCACGGTCGCTGAGGACTTTCTGCACGACGACGTTGGTTAATTTGGCCTTCTGGCCGACATACGAAAGTGGGTCAGTCGAGGCGGCAAATGCAACCACGTCGCTGAGCGGCACGCCGGGAACGCTGGCCTGGGCCGGCTTGGCCGTTGCGATGTCAGCGCCTTTGTGGATCTTGATGTTCTGGCCGGGCGTGGTCGCTGTGCCAGCGGCGGAAGTGTCTGCCGTGGCTGCGGGAGTAGGCGTTGTGACAGGGGCGGCGACTGGCGCGGCAGCGGGGGCCGGCGCAGGCTGGGCCGCCTGCTGGCTGCCGTGATGGCTGAGAAGCGCCAGCAGCAAGCCTAACAGAAGCAGCGCGAGCAGCAGCCAGGCCCACCAGGGGATGCCGCCCTTCTTTTCGCGGTAAACCTGCGCTCCGCCTTCCGCGCCGGAGCGCGAAGTTTTGTCATTGTATTCTTCTGCCATGATAGGTTAAATCCTTTTGTTCGTGTTCGCCGAAACATCTTCCACTTCAACATCCGTGCGGCGCACGGTGTCGCGGACGGTTTCGGTGCGCTCGGTTTCGGTTTTGCCGACGACGACTTCTTCGACGACGCGGGCTTCTTTGGAAACGACTGGGACTTCTTCGGTGGTGGTGACGACAACGTCCGCCGCTTGGCCGAACGCCGCTTCATTGCCGGAAACAGGCCGGTTGACGGCGTGCCGCTCCACGGTGACGCTTTCTTCGCGCAGAGTCACAGATGCATCCACGGGCCGCTCGGTCATGCGTGTATGAACGCGGGCGCCGCCGCGCTGAATTTGGCGCTTGCCGACCGTTAGTTCTTCTTCAACAATCGGCACGACGATTTCGCCGTCTGTGCTTCGGTTCTGGGTCGTGCTGCTGATGGGTAGGGGCGGAACAACGGCGGCAACGTTGCCGCGCTGGGTGAACGCATCATGGATGTCCAGTGCGCCGTGGCGGTTCATAATGTCCCGTGCTTCGTCTGCGCGGTCATCATTGACATGCGCGACTTCCAGGGTGTCGCCGGCCCGGACGCCGTCTTCGTAAAGCTTGGCGTCGCCTTCGGGAACGCCTTCGCCTTCCAGCTCGCGCCGCAGGTGCGCCAGCGAGTTCTGGGAGTTTTCCGTGTACTGCTCTTTGACGTCGATGTGGGACCGGTCAAAATTGCTGCGGACCAGATCATTCAATGCGGCTTCGGCATCTGAGCGCTGCTCAAACAAACCGACAACAAGACTTGCCATAATTGTATTCCTCGTAGTAGTTTAAGTGGACGCCGCCGGCAGTTGCCTGCCCGGCAAAGCCCCTTTACCCGGCGGCGAGAGGGCGCAAACTGCCGAAACTCCTGATTTTCTGCTCGCCAGGGAGGGAGCAGAAAAATTCTTAGGATACACGGATAGCAAAAGCATCAAAGCGGGTTTCCTGTATGCCCGGTACAATGGCCGGGAATTGTGCTATAATGGTTCGCAGGACTTGGACGCGGCAGCGGATACCCGGTTCGGACTCCAGGAGCAGCATCTTCCCTATGTTCAATTTTATACGCCGAATGTCGGGCCGGTTTTCCCGCGACATGGGCATTGACCTCGGCACGGCAAACACGCTGGTCCATGTCCAGGGCCGCGGAATTCTGCTGCGCGAGCCGAGCGTTGTTGCGGTCAACCGGCAAACCAATCAAGTGATTGAAGTCGGCGAAGAAGCCAAGCGGATGCTGGGGCGCACTCCGAACAGCATTGTTGCCATTCGGCCCCTGAAAGACGGCGTTATCGCCGACTTTGACCAGACCGAGCGGATGCTGCGCTATTTTATTGAAAAAGTGCATCGCCGCAAAGGATTTGTCCACCCCGTTGTGGTCGTTGGCATTCCGTCGGGCATCACCGAAGTTGAGCGCCGGGCGGTCATTGAAGCCACCAAAAAAGCTGGGGCAAAAGAAGCGTATTTGATTGAAGAGCCGATGGCGGCGGCTATCGGCGCGGGCTTGCCTGTTTCGGACCCTATCGGCTCCATGATCGTTGACATCGGCGGCGGTACTTCCGAAGTTGCCGTGATTTCCCTCGGTGCGATGGCTGCCGCCCGCTCGATCCGGATTGCCGGCGACGAGATTGACGAAGCCATCGTCACATATGTCCGGCAGCAGTTCAATTTGTTTATTGGGGACCGCACCGCCGAAGAATGCAAAATTACGATTGGCTCGGCATCGGCACTGGAACAAGAGTTATCCATGCAGGTGCGCGGTCGTGATCTTTTAACCGGGCTGCCCCGGTCCACTACCATCACGTCGGAGCAGGTCCGGGAAGCGATCTCCGAACCGATCAACGCCATTGTGGAAACTGTCAAAGAAACGCTGGAAGACACGCCGCCGGAGCTGTCCGCCGACATCATGGACAGCGGCATCGTGCTGGCAGGCGGCGGGGCGCTGCTGCGGGGCTTGGACCGCCTCATTTCCCGCGAAACCGGAATGCCGGTGCATATCGCCCCGGACCCGCTTTCCTGCGTCGTGCTGGGAACCGGCAAATGCCTGGAAGAAGCGGCCCGCTCCAGCGCCCTCCGCAGCGTACTCCTCACCGAAACGCGCCTGGGCCACTACGCAACCGCCAGCCGCCTTTAACAAGACCGACTTCTTCAAAGCCCGACTTCAAAACGCTTAACGAATGCTATGCGACCAGAGCGAGACAAACGGCGGGGAGGAGCGCTGCTGCTGGCGCTGCTTGCCTGCGGCCTGCTGACCGCGCTGCACGCCCGGTCGGACCAACGCGGGCAGACCGACCCGGTTTCTCATGCCGTCCG
>CAXTRL010000036.1:0-996 GCA_964246575.1 uncultured Armatimonadales bacterium | reverse complement strand
GCCCTTGTCCGCCGGCCCGCTGCTTGCCGGGCCGTAGCTGGCGCGGGTAAACGCGGCCCGTACTGCACGTGTTTTGGATCTGTCGGCGCAAAACAACGCTCTTTTGACGGCGCAGGCGGAAAACGTCCGCCTGCGCCGCCTGCTTGGCTTCCAGCAGACTTCTCTGCGCCCGCTGCTGGCCGCGCAGGTGTCCGCGCTGAAGCCCGACCCTCATTTGGACACGCTGACGCTGAATCAAGGCAGCGCCGGCGGCGTGCATGTTCGATCTGTTGTGCTGTCCCCCAGCGGAGCGCTGGTTGGGCAGGTGCTGGACATGACGCCGCAGTCCTGCGATGTTCTGCTGCTGACGGACGCCGGCAGTAGTGTCGGTGCGATGATCCACAACCACACGCCCCATTGGCCGGTCGGGATCTGCCAGGGCATAGGATCGGGCCGCATCCAAATTACCTACCTGCGGAGCGATGCAAAGCTGCATGTCGGCGACGCCGTCACGACTTCGGGCTTCGGCGGCGTGTTTCCGGCAGCCATCCCGCTCGGCTGGATTGAGTCCTTTACGGAAGACAAAACGCGCTCGCTTCAAACTGCCGTGCTGCGTCCCGCCGCCGACTTTGACCACTTGGAAGAAGCGTTCGTGATCCGGTCTCTGCCGCCGCTTCCTGCCCCTGCGCCGCCCCTGAATTCTGCCGCGCCGCTTTCCCTTTCTGCCGTGCCGCCGGCTCCGGGAGCGACGCCGCAATGATCCCGGCCCGCCAAGTGGCGCTGGCCGCGCTGTTGATTTGGGCTGCGGCGGTTCTGCAAGGGCGCGTGGCCCATGCGGTCAGCATTCGGGGCGCACAGCCGGATTTGCCGCTGGTTGTTCTGTCCGCCAGCGCAATTCTCGTCGGCAGCCTGCGCGGCAGCTTGCTGGGCTTCTGGGCTGGGCTGCTGGCGGCGGTGTCGCTGCCGGCAATCTACGGCAGCGTGTTCACTGGCCGGATCATCGCCGGGGCGTTTGCC
>CAXTRL010000035.1:3531-16829 GCA_964246575.1 uncultured Armatimonadales bacterium | reverse complement strand
TGGCTCTGCCATTCCCAGATAAACGAGCCGAGAATGTTCGGCGCTTTCCACAGCTTGTCCCAGGTCTTGATCAATGCTTCCGACCACAAATCGGACATGCCGGGGTCGTAGTCCTGGACTTCCTTTTCGTAGAACGTGTGCGGATGCTCCGACAAGCTTGCGCCCCACTTTGTGTTGGCGGCGAAACGATCCACCGACTCCGGGCCGGGATAATGGTTATCTTCCCAAGACTGCCCCTTAATGTCGCTGGGAGTTTGGCCGGACACAAAGCGCGGGCGGGTCGGGTCCATTGTGCTGACCAGATCCGTCACCTGCTGCGAGTCTATGCCGTTTGGGTTCTCGTTGCCGAGGCTCCAGGCCAAAACGCAGGGCCGGTTCTTGTCCCGCGCCACTGTTTCTAAGCCGCGCTGCAAAAGGTAAGGCGCGTAGGCGGGGTCTTTGACCTCATCGCCGATCCAGCAGTAAGGAACTTCGTCATAAATGTACATGCCTTTTTCATCGCACAGCTCCAAGAACCGCTGGGCATGGTTGTAGTGGCTGGTGCGGATGGCGTTGATGTTGGCCGCCTTCATCATTGTTAAGTCTTGGACCCAGTTGGCTTCGGTCAGCGCGAAGCCGCGATCCGCCCAAAAGTCGTGCCGGCAGACGCCGGTGCATTTGATGGGCATCCCGTTCCACAAGACAACATTGTTCTTGATCTCGATCTGCTTGAAGCCGAACCGCTCTTCAACCCGCTCCACGGGCTTGCCGCCGCTGGTCATTTGAAAGACCACATAATACAAGTTCGGCTTTTCCGCCGACCACAGCGCGGGGGCTTTGACGGGGGCGCTCATGGCAAGGAGCGCGGTGCCGTCGGCCCCAATGCGGCCCGTGCCGGAGACGTGAACCCCAGTCGCCTGTCCGCCGGCTTTTACCAGCGTTCCCGTGACTGCCACCGCCTGCCCCGGCGTTCCTTTGATAGTGAGCTGCGTTTCTAGGGTGGCGTCCTTGTAGTTTGCAGACAGCGGCGTGCGGACAACAATGTCGTCCACATGGGTCTCTGGGACGGCCATCAGCGACGTGTCCCGGTAGATGCCGCCCATTGCCTGGAAGTCTCCGGTTTCGCAGTCGTCCGAGGGCGTTGTCTTGGAAACGCGCATGGCGAACAAGTTTCGCTGGCCCGGCTTGACCAAACCCGTTAAGTCCACATCAAACGCCGTGTAGCCGCTTTCATGGTAACCGGCCTTTTGGCCGTTGACGAACACTTCCGCGCCGTCAAGTGCGCCGTCAAAGTGCCAGACAATGCGCCGTCCGGCCCAGGCCGCCGGAACAGCGACGAACCGGCGGTAAAGACCCACGGTGTCGTCTACGGCATTGTAGGTCGGCAGCGAGTACCCGGCCATTTCCCAGTTGGACGGCACAGGCTGCTTGTCCCAAGCAGAGTCGTTGAAACCCGGCGCAGCGAATGCATCCCGCTCTGCCGCCGACATCGTCAGCGTCTTGGGAACCGGCGGATGCCAGGCGACTTGCTGTCCGTTTTCCACCGTCTGGATCTGGAACTCACGCAGCGATGCCCAGTGCGTGCCGGCAGAGTTTCCGAGGACGGAAATGCGAAGATAGCGAACATCGGCAGGCGTCACCGAAACGGGGCCATTGCCGATCCCCGGCGCGGCGGTGTGGTCCGCCAGAGTGATCCACTTTCCCTTGGCTGTGCTGCGCCCTTCAATGCGGCATTCGTAAGTATCGCCGGGTTCTTCCCACACCAGGGACACGCCCGAAACATGGCGCGTGTGTCCAAGATCCGCTTGAAGCCACTGCGGGAAAGCGCCGCCGGTGGCACACCAGCGCGTGTCGTTCGACCCGTCAAATGCATTTTCCGGGGGGTTCTGGCTTTCGTGGCTTGACGCCGTCACTCCGCTTGTTTCCCCGGAAGACGGCACAAACTGCTTTGTCTTATCGATCGCCCCGTGCGCCAGTTTGAATTGCCAGGTGCCGGTCATCGGCAGGTTCCACGGGTTGTGGGCGCGAAGCTGGTCCGGCGGCAGGGGCGCGGCTGTGGGCAGGGGCAGCGGAAGCGACGCCGGTGAAACGCGCCCGATGTCCTGGGCGGCAGACGGCGCGGCAAGGGCGGCGAGGAGGGGCGGCAAGAGGAGCAGGAGATGTCTGACTGTCATAATTTACCCTTCGCGGTCACTGAAATGAATTAAGTTAGCATTGCAAGATGCGCTTACTATATCATAGTCTGGGTTCAATGTCAAGTCAGTTTGGAGCCATCATGGCTCCAAAATACCAGGTGTCATTAAAAGAGGCCGTGAGGGCTGCCGCTGTCGTTGACCAGGGACAGGACTTTTATTCTTGCTTCGCCCATGCATCAATCATCTGACGCGACAGGCTGACCGCCGGGGGCAGGTCCGGCAGGGCGTCCCGCGTGAACCACGCCGCACGCTCAAGCTCCGCCGCTTCAATCTGCATGTCGCCGCCCGCATACTGCGCGGTGAAACCCACCATAAGCTGATGCGGGAACGGCCAGGGCTGGCTGCCGGCATACGCCAGAGTGCTTATGTCCAGGCCCACTTCTTCTTTGACTTCCCGGCGCACGCACTCTTCCAGCGACTCGCCCGGCTCCACAAAGCCTGCCAGAATGCTCCAGCGCGTTCCCCACCCCGGCTTTTGGGCCAGCAGGATCTTCAGGCCGTCCTGCACCAAAATCAGCGTGGCCGGGGACAAATGCGGATACCCGACATGGCCGCACTCAGGACATTTCCGGCCCCAGTCGCCGTCTTTGGCTTCCGTACGGTGGCCGCACACGGGGCAAAAGACGCTGGTGCGCCGCCAGTACAGCACCTGCGAAGCGTACCCTGCCAGGCTGTATTCGGCATCGGACACTTGGCCGAACAAACCGCGCAGATTGGTCGCCGCCCAGCCGTCCGGCAAATCGCCGTCTGGGTCCGCTTCGGCGGCGAGGCACGGCGTTCCCTCAAGCGTCCCCAAGTAAAGCGGCGCATTCAAGCCGAGCGCTTCCACGCTGCCCGCCGTGCCGCGATGCAGGCGCACCGCGCCGCCATCATCGGCCTGCACCAGCAGCTCGCCTTGGTAAAACGGCAGCCAGAGCGCCGGGCCGGGCGCAGGCTGGGCCGGCGGATAAGCCCGAAGAAGAATGTCGGAAGAAGTCGTCATAAGTAATAGTTCGGACTTTGAAGCCACTTTTCCTTGTTTCATGCGTTATATTTTATATAAAGTTGGTATCATAAAGACAACGCCGGCAAACCAAATGCCGGCAGAACTTGAATCAAAGGAAATTTGTTTGGAATGATGAAACGCAAGACCCCCGCGCCCTGCGCGGGCTTTACGCTGATTGAGCTTCTCGTCGTGATCGCCATTATCGCGATTCTTGCCGCGATTCTGTTTCCCGTCTTTCAGAAAGTGCGCGAAAACGCCCGCCGCGCTTCGTGCGAGTCTAACCTGCACCAGCTTGGCCTCGCGCTTGTTCAGTATAACCAGGATGCCGACGAGCGGTTCCCGGCAGGCGGCAACAAGGCCGGCACCGGCTGGGGCGCAGAAGTTTACACTTACGTCAAAAGCACAGGCGTCTTCAAATGCCCCGATGATCCCACAGCAAACGCCACAGGTCTGGAAGGAAACAATGAAACGGATGTACCAGTTTCCTACGGCATGAATTCCAACCTCGGCCCTGCGACGCTGGCCCAGGTGAACGCCCCCGCCAGCACCGTGCTGCTGTTTGAAACGCAGGGAGCGCAGGCGGACATTACCAACTCTCTGAATGATGTCGGCAGCGTGTACCCGTCGTATGCCTCGCCCAGCGGCAACGGCGGCGACGGCAACCCGGCGACTCAGGTCGGCTACCTGGACTGGTCCAAAAACGCCAAATATGTCTGCGGCGCGACCAGTACGCTGGGCATGGGCAGCCCGCCGCGGACCGACGCCACAAGTTCTGCCACAGGGTCCACCGGGCCATACATCGCTGCACCGGTACACACGGGCGGAGCCAACTTCGCGTTCACCGACGGTCATGTCAAATACCTGCACGGCAACACGATTTCTGCCGGCCAGAACGCGGCTGTGACAACGGACAATCAAGATACAACGTCTGTAGGCAAAGCCGCTGGCACGTCCGGCCTCAGCACGAGCGGCTTTGTCGGCACGTTCAGCTACAACTAAACTGCTGCCGCTCTCCAAAAACAGGCCCGCTTCCGAAGGAAGCGGGCCTGTTTCTATCTGCACTCTTATAAATCGTAAACAAGTTCAATCGGCGCGTCGATGTCCGGGTGCAGGCTGGCATGGACCGGGCAGGCATACGCAATGCGCTGAATATGGGGCCGGACATCCTCAGCCACGGACGCCGGAAGATGCACCGTCAGCGGCAGGCGGCCAATCCGGCGCGGCGAGGCGATCATTTCCTTGCCGACGGACGCCGTCATGCCGTCTAGGTTCAGTTCGTGACGCTCGGCGTACATGGCAACCGTCGTCAGAACGCAGGATGCCAGCGCCGCCGCGACTAAATCCGTCGGGCTGAACGCGGACGCTTCGCCGCCGATGTCTTTGGGCGCATCGGTCCCAAGCGCCGCGCCCTCTTGATGGATCAGCGAACACTTCTTACCGCCGTCATAACGCGCTTCTATTTCAACCATAACTTCTCCTTAATAGCCGCGCAGCAGGCCGATGACTTTGCCGATAATCGCCGCGTTGTCGGACTTCCGCAGCGGGATCGGCGCGTAATTGGGGTTCTGCGCTTGCAGCTCGATCCGGTTGCCATGCCGGGCGAACTTCTTGACTGTGGCTTCTTCGCCGAGACGCACGGCGACAATGTCGCCGTTTTCCGCCGTGGCCTGCGGCTGGATCAGCACCAAGTCGCCGGGCAGGATATGAGCGCCGGTCATGCTGTCGCCCTGCACCCGCAGCAGAAAGCAGTCGGCGCGGCTCGTTCGCAGAAGCTGGTTCGGGACCGCGACGATGTCTTCAATGTTTTGGTTCGCCAGCAGCGGCGTTCCCGCCGCAATCGTGCCAATGAGCGGCAGGCGGCGCAGGCCAGATTCTTCGTCTTTGGCCCGCGACTCCAGCTTCGCCAGAATACGAATGCCGCGTGAGGTGCGCGGGCCGTCTTTCGCGGAAAGCCGGTCAATGTACCCCTTCTTTTGCAGCGCGTCCAGATGGATCGTCACCCCGCGCAGGGAGCCGATATTCAGCCCAAGCTGCATTTCGCGGATTGTCGGCGGGTAGCCTTTGTCTTCCAGATACGCGACAATGAAGTTAAATACTTCCTGCTGCCGGTCGGTCACTCCTTTTGCCATCCGCGCCTCCCTGCTGACTTGGATTTTTTCTTGGCTTCAATCTGTGCATCTTCTTCCGCCATCAGCGCCGCCAGCGCTTGATACGGCTCCTGCGGATGACGCGCCATTTCCACGCGCACATCCCGAATGCGTTTGACGACCGCCTGCGTCCGCCGCCAGGCAACGACGGACAGCCAGGCAACAGTCGGCACGCCGAGCAGCAGTGTCCAGCGTGCATCAAAATTATTCGGATCGAGCATGTGTTTGGGGTCCAGGGAAAATCATCTTCGGCCTTAAGTATACCCAAACGCACTGGGAAAATAGCGAAGCAAGAAGCGGAAGAGTGCATGGAAGTCCCAGCACGGAGACATTGGCACAATTATTGCAGCATGAAGCTAAAGAGGAATGTTATGACCAGCAAGCAAAGCATGGCATTAATTTATGGTGCGCCATTCACAGCGATTATGCTCCTTGTGGTAAGCATCAAAGGCCGCTTTTTTAATGGCGGACTTATCACGGTTTTAGTAAGCATTATTTGCGCGGCGGCATGTGTTCTCGTAATTGTTGGACTGAAGCAGGCATCTCGCGGGGATACGACGTGGCTGCCCTCGTTCGCGGCATTAACAACCTTCAAGGTTCTCGCTTTTTGTGCCGGCTGCACTATAGCCACGCTGCTGATCAAAGACCAATTTGATGTGAGCAGTCCCCCATCATCTCCGCCGCTCAAGTTTTTAGTAATTCTGATCGCAGCTCCACTTTTTGCAGTCATCTCACTGCTGTCGGTATTCATCTTTCTGATTGCCTCGTTGAGCGTGCGGTTTGTTCCTAAACTGCTGAAAGCTGATATATCCCCGCAAAGCAAAGCGAAGGCCGTTCAAGCTGCTAACATCACAGCTTTTGTGCTGGGTCTGATTCTAATCTTTGTCGTTTGCAAAGTTGGTTAAACGCCGCCGTTCAGCCTGCGATCCAGAAGTTCCAAGATAAGTGTAAATGCTAAACGGGCTAAAGCGGGATCGTAACGGGGGCCCTCGTCGCGCAGGAAGGCGTGAGCGCCGTTGAACTCGTGCCACTGCATGTTGACACCGGCGTCGTTCATGGCGCTGTAAATCAACTGGCGGCCTTCGCGGGGAACGTGCGGGTCCTGGCGGCCCCAGGCCATCAGCATTTCCCCGGTAATTTCGCCCATGCGGTCCAGGGTATCGTCGTTCTTGCCCTTGCCCAGCGTGCGCGTGTGGATGTCGGTAGCGTAAAAGCAGACGCCCGCCGACACGTCTGCGTTCATGGCGGCCCGGAACGCCAGATGCCCGCCCAGGCAGATGCCCATAACGCCCAGTTTGCCGGTGCATCTTGGGTGAGACTTCAGATAATCCAGCACGGCGCGAGCATCATCGTCGTAGCTCTTCAGCTCTTTTGTAGTCTTGTCCGCGTTGCCCCGGTCTGCCCCCGCAGTGTCATAAGCAAGCACGGTTCCGGCGGGTTCCAGCTCGTGATACACTTCGGGGACCGCGACCATATAGCCGTTCCCGGCCAGCAGCGCGGCCATGCGGCGGATCGGGGCGGTAATTTGGAAGATTTCGGAGAACAGCACCAGCCCCGGATAGCGGCCCTCGGCGACAGGCCGGAAAATTGCCGTCCGCATCGGCCCGGTCGGCGTCGGCAGGTCTACAGTCTCATCGTCTCGCAATATCATCGGTGCCTCCCAATCAGCATCTCCTAAACAACAAAACGGCGGCTTCCGAGGGAAGCCGCCGCGTTCAACAAAAACCTAGTACGCGCCGTGTCCTGTGAGGACGGCGGGAACCGTCCGGCACAAGATCACCACGTTCAGCCACGCCGACTGACGCCGCACATACGCCATGTCCAAAGCCACCGACTCCTCAAACGATAGCGTCGCACGACCCGATACCTGCCACAAACCCGTCAAGCCCGGCAGCACCGACAAACGCCCCCCCTGCTCCGGCGTGTACAAGGCTACCTCACGCGGCAAAGCCGGACGCGGACCCACTAAAGACATCTCCCCCCGCAGCACGTTGAGAAGCTGAGGCACTTCATCTAGAGAACACCGGCGCAGCCCCCGCCCGATGCGCGTGATGCGCGGGTCCCGCTTCATCTTGAAGACGGGGCCGGAACGCTCGTTGGTGTCAAGGACGGTGTGGAGGCGCTCTTCGGCGTCTGTGAACATGGAGCGGAACTTGAAGACGGGGAAGTGTCTGCCGTGCTTGCCGACGCGGGTTTGGACAAAGAGGATGGGGCCGGGGCTGCCCAGGCGGATGAGGAGGGCGATGAGCGCAAGCACGGGCAGGAGCAGGAGTAGGGCGACGGCGGAGACGACAACATCCAGGGTGCGGCGCAGAGCCGCATCCAAAGGCGAAGCCTGGGTTCTAACAGCGGGTATTGCTTGAGCCGGAAAATCAGCTTGGTTTGCGGTTGGGTTGGAGACGCTCATAGTTTTTCCTCGGTACGAACACTTCTAGCACGCGAGATCTGGTATTCTTTCTATGCAGAAATCATGCCAAACTGCCAAGAAAACGCCTCTGCCGCCAATTTATCCCGAATTATTCCGAGTTTTTTGCGCCTGTCGCTCTACTGCTGACGTCTTCGCGCCACACCTCGTAATCCTGCTTACCCAATCGTGTTTATCGTATAAAGCAGCCACTTTCTCGGCTGCTTGGCAAAATCAGCGCAGAAGATTGGCATAAATGCCCGGAACGCTGTCTTCAATGACAACTGCATTGACGGCGCTCTGGTAAAATGCGACCGGCCCGGCTGCGCCGATAATGCCGTAAGCATAGCCTAAATCGCGCAGGCCCCAGAGCGATTCAATCAAAAGCGCTTTGCCGATCCCGCGCCCCCTATAGGCCGGGTCAACCCCGGTCGGGCCGAAATACGCTTTGCAGGTCGCTTCATAGGCCGCGAAGCCGACAATCTTTTTGCCTTCAATCGCAAGAAAGCTGGTGACCGGCTGCCGGGCCAATGTTGTTTCCATCTCATCCGCCCAGCCCTGCGTAAAATGGGTGCGGACAAACTCGGTCACCGGCGTTCGCTCGAATGCGTTCGGACGCCGCAGGATAATTCCCGCTTCCAAAACGCTTGCCGCGCCCGCGTCACGCGAGGGCAGCTTATATAGAGGGACTAACAAATCAGGCATAGCCGCTTATTCCGCGCCGACGGCCAAATCTCCTGCACTGCGCCGGCTCCCTGGCCCTACTCAGCCAATGCGTTCAGCGTCTTCAGAAGCTCCGTCGCCAGTGTGGACGTGGCGGCGTCCTGGGCGAACAAGTCTGGGTGCAGGGCGCGGGCCAGCACCCGGCGGGCGCGGCGGCGCTCTTCGGGTCCCAGACGCGCCGCAACAGCGTCTAACGCGCCGCCGACCCCGCCGCGCATCTGGGCCGATTGCAGCTCAATCCGCCGCTCCGCCGCCGCCAGCTTTATTTCGGCGGTTTTGGCCCGCTCCCGCATCTCGTCCCAACTTTGTTCCAGCTCGGCAAGCTCCCGGCGCAGCGCACGCACTTTGGCTTTCTGGCTGTCGTGCCGGGCGCAGATCTTGTCGTGCAGGGCGGCGTCTACTGTGCGCGGCCCGTCGCCTTTCGCCCCGATGAGGTTCCGCAAGTCCTGACTGCGGTAGATTGTCGCCCGCGAAACTTCGGCCCGCTCGGCGACATCCGCCACGGAAAACGCCGCGCCGATCTTCTCCAAATCCCGCACGGCGGCTTGGACCCGCAGCCGCCGCGCTTCCGGGTCCTGCGGCTTTGCGCCCCGCGCCCGCATTTCTTTCGTCTTACTTGCTTTCGTCTTGTTCACGCCGTTATTTTGGCATATTCGCGCTGCGAAGTCTACTTAGAGATTGTGTAGAAAGGTTTTAGAGAAGACGTTCAGCCTCCCCCTAGCCCCCAATAATGGGGGAACCGGACAAGGACAAGAAGGACCGTCGGCTCTTCTCTTGTTCTACTCTTCTCTTGTTCCCCCATTATTGGGGGCTAGGGGGAGGCTTTCGGGCATTCTTTCCAGTTTCTCGGACTCACTTGCCGCCCAGCACGGTCGCCAGCCGGATGAGGCTTGGGCCGAGCAGCACGACAAACACGGCAGGAAAGATGAAAAAGACCAGCGGAAACAGCAGCGTCACCGGCAAACGCGCCGCCTGCTCCCGGACCGACTGCACTTTGGCGGCGCGGGCCATGACGCTCTGCGCCCGCAGCACACGCACAATGCTGGTGCCAAGAAGGTCCGCCTGCGCCACCGCCGCGACAAAGGTCTTGATTTCGCGCATCTCCAGCCGCGATGCCATGTCTTTGAGCGCCTGAGCCCGCGTTTTTCCGATCTGCGTCTCATGCCTAGCCCGCGCCATTTCGTCTGCCAGCGGCCCAGACATCTTTTCGGTGACTTTCGCCATCGCGCCGTCAAGCCCCATGCCGGCTTCCACGCTTACAACCAGCAGGTCAATCACTTCCGGCAGGGCTTTTCGGATCAGCGCCTCACGCCGCCGGATCGCTTGTTCCAGCAGACTCTCCGGCAGCGTCAGCCCGGCGATGACACCAAGCCCCAGCAGCAGGCCACGCAAACCGGCTGACGGCAGAAACGCGCACAGCGGCAGCGCCAGCCCGACGCCAAGCGCAGCGCAGACAGCCCGCAGCACGGCAAATTCGCCGACTCCTAGCCGGGCCGGATGACCTGCCCGCGCCAGCGACCCGCGCAGCTTGGCCGAGGCCCCGGCAGGCGTCAGGCGCGTTCCCCAGCCTGCGATTTGTGCCGCGACAGGGTGCAGGAACCGCTCCTGCCAGCTTTGTTCAAGCTGCTCTTCGGCCAGCGAGCGCAGGCGGTCATCCGCCCCGCGCGGCAGGGCATCAATCCGCCGTGTGACAGCCGCCTGCTCTGTTCCATGCAGGCGAGCAATCGCCAGAACGAGAAGCGCCCCGGCGAGAAAGGCAAAGCTGAGTGTCAGGATGAGAAGCATCAGTTTCCTCTAGCAAGAAACCCACCCCGTCACAAGTGACGACCCTCCCGAGACGGGAAGGTAAGGAGCAAAGGCATCGGGGCAAGATGCGTCAACTTTGACTTGCCTGAAACTCTTCACCTTCCCGTCTCGGGAGGGTCGTCACTTGTGACGGGGTGGGTTCCCTACACATCCAGTGCCACCATGCGCTTGATGATCAGGCCGCCGACAATCTGCCCCACGAACGACCCAATAATCAAAGTATGACCGAGGGGGCTGTCCAGTAGCGGCTGAAAATAGCTTGGATTTTTCAAGTACAGCGCCAGCGCCAGGACCGGGGCGAGAACAATCAAGAGGCCGGCGGACAGGCGGCCTTCAGCGGTCAGCGTCTGCACCTCGCCCGCGATCCGCACCCGCTCACGGATCGTCTCGGCAATCGCATCCAGCACTTCTGCTAAGTTGCCGCCCAGCGGGAGCTGAATGAGAATGGCGGTAATGACCAGCTCTAAATCGGCAGACTGCACCCGCGCGGCCACACGCCCCAGCGCAATGTCTAGCGGAACGCCTAAATGCACTTCCCCAGAAACCCAGCCGAACTCCAGCGCCAGCGGCGGCGGCAATTCTTCAGCGACGGTCTGAACGGCCTGCGAAAACGAGTAGCCAGCCCGCAGCGCCGAAGTCAGCAGCATCAGCGCATCGGGCAATTGCGTGTTGAAGCGCCGCCGCCGGGCGTCGCGCCGGGTTTGCAGGATTACCTGCGACGCGGCCAGACCCACCGCGCCCAGCCCGAAGCCGCCGAGCAGTCCATGCGCCGCCAGCAGTCCCATCAGAAAACTCACCAGGCAAATAGCAGAGCAGAGCGCGATCCACTCGGCAGGGCGCAGGCGCAGGTCGGCTTGCAGCATCAACAGCCGCAAGCGCGGCCCCCAGTCACTTTCGCTGAGCCAGCGCGTTATGGTCGGCAGCGCATCAGGCCGAAGTCTAGCCTCTGCCTGCACTCCCGGCGCTGCCCCGGCTTTGGGCGGCGGGGCCGCGAAACGGCCCGTGATCCGGTCCAGGCGATCCCGCGTCTGCCGCGCAGACCGCGCCCGCGCCTCGGAAAGCGCATAAACGGAGCCTGCCGCCAGCACGAAGCTGAGCATCACCCACAAAAACAGCGTCATAGCGGCACCAGCGCATCCCGCGACGGCTCCCAGCGGAACAAGTCATGGACGGCAATGCCGCCCTCGGCGATCCCAGCAACTTCGGCAATATGCGTCACCCGGCGGCTGCCGCTCGGAAGCCGCTGCTGCTGGACAATAAGCTGCACCGCAGACGCCGCTTGTTCCCGGACCGCCCGCAGCGGCAGCTCCGCTCCAGCCATGAGGACCAGAGTTTCCAGACGCGCCAGCGCATCGCGCGGGCCGTTCGCATGAATGGTGGACAGGGAGCCGTCGTGGCCGGTGTTCAGCGCTTGCAGCAAGTCCAGCGCTTCGCCGCCCCGGACTTCGCCCAAAATCAGCCGGTCCGGGCGCATCCGCAGGGCGTTGCGGACAAGCTGCCGGATCGTGATTTCGCCGCGCCCTTCTAGGTTTGGCGGGCGGCTTTCCAGCGAAACGACATGGGCTTGCTGCAATTGAAGCTCGGCAGCGTCTTCAATCGTGATAATACGTTCACTGGCGGGGATAAATGACGACAGGGCGTTCAGGGTCGTTGTCTTGCCGCTGCCGGTCCCGCCGGACACCAAGATATTCAGGCGCTTTTCGACACACTGCTTTAAGTAATCGGCGGCCTCAGCAGTCAGGGTTCCCAGACGGATCAAATCGGCGACTTGAAGCGGCTGCTTGGCGAACTTGCGAACCGTCAATATCGGTCCCTGCAATGATAGCGGCGGCAGGATAATGTTGACGCGGCTGCCGTCGGCAAGCCGCCCGTCAGCGATGGGCGACGAGTCATCGGCGCGGCGGCCCAGCGGCGCAAGAATGCGCTCAATGATCCGGCGCAGGTGCGCTTCGTCATCAAAGCAGATGTCGGTCAAAGACACCCGACCCCCGCGCTCGGCATAAACTTGGAACGGCCCGTTGACCATGATTTCTGAGACGGTTTCATCTTCCAGCAACGGCTCCAGCGGTCCGAGGCCCACCAGCTCATAAAGTACAGCCTGAACTAAACTGTCCCGCTGCCGCCCGGAAAGCGCGGAGTTTTCTTCCACTAATAGGCGGCTTGCCGCAAGCGAAACCTGCTCCGTCAAGGCCGCTCGCGGCAGGCGGCTGAGACGTGCCGCATCCATATCTCCCAAAAGGCGGGCATGAACGCGGCGTTTCCAGCCCAACAAAGTACCATCAGCGGGCAGGGGCATGGAAGCTCCTTGCCAGACCAAAGACGCTGCACGCGACTTTGGAGCTTGGGTGCGACAGCACAAACGGCACCCCGGCGTTGACCGACGCCGGGACCAGCTTGCCGTCGTTTGGAACGAGGCACTGCACGGAGCGGCCCAGCGTCCGGGTGATGTCCGGAAGCTGGAGTCGGTTCGTCGGCGATGCCCGGTTTAGAACAATCTGGACCCTGTCCGGGGCGACGCAGGAGCCGCAAAGCGCGTCCAGCCAGTGGCGCGTGTCGGCAAGCGTCGTTAAATCAAACAAATTGGCGACCAGCAGCACGGCGTCGGCCTCGGAGACCGCCAGGCGCGTCGTGTCATGCAGCACCGGCGGCACATCCAGCACGACCGAGCAGTTTTCCTGCCGCAGCAGCGACAGCAGTTGGTCTAAGCACTCCGGCGTCAGCGCGTGGAGCGGCAGCGGGGCCGACGCGCCGGCCAGCACCCGCAGGCCGCACTCATGCCGCTCCAAATGGTCTTCCAGCAGCGAATAATCTATGTCGGCGGCGTCGTTTTTGACTAAGTCGGCAAGCGTCCGGCGCGGAAACAAGTTGAGCATCAGCGCGGCGTCCCCGAACTGCGTGTACAAATCCAGCAGCACCGTTGGCGTCTCGGTTTCCGCAGCCAGGGCCGCCGCAAGATTCACGGCCAGCGTCGTTTTGCCGATGCCGCCTTTCGCGCCGCTGACGGCGATCACTTTGCCACCGGCGCTTGGCGCGGCGTCGGCGGCAAACGCCGGGGAGCG
>CAXTRL010000035.1:0-3521 GCA_964246575.1 uncultured Armatimonadales bacterium | reverse complement strand
TGGACGGACCGGACGCATTCGCAAAGCTCGGCAGGGGTCGCCGTGCTGCTGACGCTGTCCCTAGCCCCGGCCCGCATTGCCGCCCGCAGATCTGCACTTGAGCCATTAGCCGAAGTATCCGGCGTGACTAAAATAGTTTCCAGCGGCAGGCCGGACACGGCTAGCTTTTCGGCGGCGGCAAACCCGCCGAACGGCGGCAGCCCGGCGGACAGCAGGACAAGGTCGGGCCGAAGCGCGTGCGCCAGCCGAACGGTCTCCCGTTCGTCCCGCGACAGCCCGACGACTTCAATCTCAGCTTCGGCAGACAGTCCGGCGCAAAGGCGCTGCCGGTCGTCTAAATTGGCGGCAATGAGAACTCGAATCATAAGATTAGGTCATGGTTTCTGGCTTGGAAAAGAAACGGGCGGGCCGGGTTTTTCTTTGTCGCCGCCGCCTTTTTGCAGGGCTGGAAAGTCTTTGTCAAAGTCAGTCTTGCCGACATCGGGCCGCACAATCGGCAGGTTTTCCAGGCTGCCGGACGGCGGCGGATACGCGCCGGCAGTTTGGGGCGTGACGATCTCCGGCTGAATGAGTATCAAAAGCTCGCTTTCTTCCTTGCGGGTCGTGGTACTTTTGAAGAACTCGCCCAGCACCGGGATTTGACTCAGCACCGGAATACGATTGACCTGCCGCGAGACAGTGTTGGAGTACAGGCCGCCGATGACCAAAGTCTCGCCGTCGCCCATTTGCAGGGTGGAAGTCGCCCGGCGCACGGTCAGCGCCGGCACGGAAAAGCCCGACAACTGAAGCCCCGCGCCGTAATCCAGCTCGCTGACTTCCGGCGTCACCGTGAGCTGAATCAGCTTGTCGCCGACCAGCGCCGCGCCTACTAAAAGCCGAACGCCGTAAGGCTTGTACTCAATTGATATGGAAGCGTTCGAGCCGGAGGTGCCATTGCTGGACTGCGCGACGGGAATGGGAATCTCGCCGCCGACCAGAATGCTGCCTTCCGAGCCGTCGAGGACCATCAAACTCGGTTCAGAAAGTACCCGCGCCTTGTCTTCGGAAATCAGTGCGGTAAGCTGGGCGGCAATCGGCGAAATGCGGTTCAGGCTTCCGCCGCCGAACGGATTGCTGTCCGCTGAGTTTCCGGCGGCGATCTGCCCAAATAGGATCGGCTGAGGAGTGAATGAATAGGTGCCGCCGGCCCGCGAAGTGCCGACACTGCCGTTTCCCCAGTCTACGCCGAGGCTTTTAGACGCGATGCGGTCAATGTCTATGATTTTCGCATGGACTAAGATCTGCCGGGCTGGGCCGGAGCCTAAGTTCAGCATGTTGATGATCTTCAAATCCGGCGGCAGGCTTTGAACAAGATAGTCCAGCGGGTCCGACGGCAGGCTGGCCGGGGCGGTCTTTTGAGCGCCGGCAGTTTTCGGGCCAACCTCTGGGTCGGGCGCGTCATCGCCGGCATCAGACTTTGCAGCACCGGTGGCCGCGGAACGCTTGGAAACGGATTTCCGGCGCGGGGCCGGAGCGGGCCAGGCGGCGGTGTCGGGCGATCCTCCCGGCGCGGTCATCCGGCCAAGATACTGACCGGAAAGCGCCAGTGTTTTGTCGCCGACCACGGTGCAGGTAACCCCCAGCGGAGCCAGGGACGGCGAAAGCAGTGCGGCGTATGTTTGGGCCAGGGAGACGGTCGGCGCGGCGTCAGACGTGACCGTCAGCAGGTTCTTGACTTTCGCGCCGTAAACGCCGGCAATGGCGGCGGCCCGCTGCCAGGCGACGGCGCTTGACACGGAGCCTTCCAGAAACAGCGTGTCTTGGACCATGTGCGCGGTGACGCCCGGCAGGCCAATGGCGGACTGCACCTGCGCGGCCATCGGCTTCCAGTCCACCGGCGGCATCGCAACCACCGACAGACGCAGCCGGTGGGTTCCGGCATGGTCGCAGACAAACAGCGTCGTTTCGCCTAAAGTTTTGGCGTTGACGAGAAGCTGATGCGACGACAGCGGCACGATGTCGGCGACAAGCGGGCTGCCGACCGCCGCCGTGGTCATGCGGTCATACGCATAAATATCCGACTGGCCGACATGCAGCGTTTTTCGGATTTCCTGCGCATGCAGCGGCGGTGGCACCAGCAGCGCGAAAAAGATAACAGTGTAACAAAGCAAGCTTTTCATAAGTGACACCAAGAATGATTGTCAAAGATATGCGTTCAGGGCGCAACGGAAACGGTCTGACTTTGCGCTCCTTTGACAATTGTGATCATGACATGGGCGGGCGCGGCGGGCGGCAGCGCGGCGGCAGGCAAAACCGAAAGCGGCGGCAGCGGCTCAATTTTGACGGGCGCGGGCTTGATGGGCGCATGGGCGACACGGCGCGGCGGGGGCGACGGTCTACGCGCAGCCGGAGCCGGCAGGGCCGGAAGCGCGGCTTCAGCGCCGTCACCGGCGGCCCGCAGGGCCAGGTGCAGATGACCACGCGCGTCGGCCAGCACCAGCGCCTGGGCCTGCGCCGCCGTGACGGCAAGCGTGACATGGGCCGCGCCGCCGGACGAAGACGCCGGGGCGTCAGCCGGCGGATCGGGCGAAATCTGGCTGCCGACCGCCAGCAGCAGGACATTTTGCAGCACGGTCCGCGCTTCGGCGGGGCCGCTGCCCGGCTCATCCGTCGCCAGAACGTCCACATGGTCCTGGGGGCGCACAAACAAATCCACGCCGTCGGCGGGGTCGGTCGCTACGGTGACGGCCCGCAGCGACGGCGGCAGGGCAAACGCCATGCCGAGCGCCGCGCTGGGAGCGGAGACCGCGCTGTCGGTCAGCGCCGCCCCGGCAAGGACCGGCTGGACCGACACTTTGCCAGCAAACGCAGACAGTGATTTGGCCGCGCCGGGCGGCACATCGCTTAGCGGAACCAGTTTCAGGCGCAGCGCCCCCGCCGAAAGCAGGGTCCGAGCGGGGATGTCGCGGGCGGCGACAACGACCATGACCGACGGCGGCGCGGTGGACGCTTGGGCAGGCAGATGCCCCCGCACGAGCAGGAACGCCAGCCCTGCCGCCGCAAGCCCGGCGGCAAGCGCCGGCAGAAGCGTCGCCCACTGCGTCTTTCGGCGCGAAGTTATACGAAGCGGCAGTGTCTGCATAATAGCGTTTCGAAAAAGATCATTGCGTCAAGTGCGGCGGCGTCAGCGTTCCGGCGCTGGTGCAGGCCCCGCCGGAAGCGCCCGGCACGACGACGCTGAGAAAGCGTCCGTAAACAATGTTGCTGGAACCGTCCTGCACCGGCTGGCTGATAAAGAACGTCGCAAAAGCGATGACTGAGACCGCGCCAGGCTTGTTTTTGACGGCTTGGCTAATAATAGGGATCAGCATCAAATGCGCGTCTGTTTGCGGCTGGCCGGCGCTGTACCAGGCGTCATAAGTCGTCGCCGTATGCGTGAACTGCGTGTTGGACGGTGCCAATCGGGCCGCGATGCCCTGCTGAGTGAGCATGGCGTTATCATAAGCTAATGCCGGGGTTGAAAGCGCCTGCCCGGCGGAAAG
>CAXTRL010000034.1:5212-16957 GCA_964246575.1 uncultured Armatimonadales bacterium | reverse complement strand
CGTCATCACAAACGCCCGCTTGCCGTCGCCATCGGTGGTCTGGCCGACAATGCGGCCCGGCAGGCGGCGCATGAACTTGGTTTTGCAGGCGAAAAAGCCGAGCAGCGGGCCACCGTAGCCCATTGGACAGCCCAAAGACTGGCCTTCGCCGACTACAATGTCGGCATCATACTCGCCGGGCGGTGTGAGAATGCCGAGTGAAATTGGGTCAACGCAGGCAATCAGCAGTGCGCCTTTGGCATGAGCCTTCTGCCCCACCCGTTCCATGTCTTCGAGTGTGCCGAAAAAGTTCGGATGCTGCACAATAATCGCCGCCGCTTCCTCGGTCGCTTCCAGCGTTTCGGCGTCCCCCACAACATCAATGGCGATGCCGACATGGCGCAGATACGTTTCCAGCACCTGCCGGTACGACGGATGCACAGAGCTTAACACTGTGACACGCTTGCGGCCTGTCAGCTCGGCGGCCATGATTGCCGCTTCCGCCATCGCGGTCGCACCGTCGTACATGGACGCATTCGCGACATCCATTGCCAGCAGTTGACACAGCAGAGTTTGGAACTCAAAAATGCTTTGCAGCATCCCCTGGCTGACTTCAGGCTGGTACGGCGTGTACGACGTATAAAACTCCGAGCGGCCGGTGATCGCGGCCACTGTCGGCGGCACATAATGGTCGTAAATGCCTGCGCCAAGAAAGCACGGGTACGCTTCGGCATGGACATTCTTCGCGGCCAGCCGGCTTAAGTGCTTCGCCAGCGTGATCTGGTCCATGCGGGATGGGATGTTCAGCTCTTGATTAAACTGAAGGTGCTTTGGGATCGGCGCGAACAGATCGTCGAGGGAGCCGACGCCGATGGCGGACAGCATTTCCGCCCGGTCGGCGTCCGTGTTTGGGATATAAGACATGCAATCTTTCCTGAACTAAAGAGGCTTGAATGAATTAAAGCAAGGCGTCATAATCGGTGCTGTCCAGCAGCAAATCGGCCTCGGCGGGCTGGCTCATTTTGACTTTAAGCATCCAGCCTTCGCCATAGGGCGCGTCGTTCACTTTTTCCGGGGCGTCGGGTAAAGCTTCGTTGACAGCGGTGACTTCGCCACTAATCGGGGCGTACAAGTCGGAAACCGCTTTGATGCTTTCAATCTCGCCGAACTTCTCGCCCCGCTGGACCATGCGCCCGACTTCCGGCAACAGGACTAGCGCCACATCTCCGAGTTCTTCCTGCGCGTGCTGGCTGATACCGACCGTAGCCGTGCCGCCTTCAATGCGGACCCATTCGTGCGTTTTCGCATACTTTAAATCTGTCGGCTCAGGCATAGTGACCTCACTTTTTCATTGCGTACCGGGGTTGTAGAAAACCCCGGCAAAGAAGCGTCTTTCAGACGAAGATAAGAACGTGGGGCTTTTCCATGTCCGAAGGACACACCCTTGCCGGGGTTTTCTACAACCCCGGCTCGGACACATCTCTATACACCGTTTCGATAAAACGGCAGCTTTGTGATTGTGGCGGGGGCTTGACGACCCCGAATGTCTACAAAGACCGGCGTAGCGGGCGCGGTGGCACTAAGATCAACTCGCGCCATCGCAATGCCCGCTTTGAGCGTCGGCGACCATGTACCGCTCGTGGTCTCGCCAATCACCCGGCCTTCGGTGTCGGTGACTTTGTAATGTTCGCGTGGAATGGCCCGTCCATCCATTTGCAGGCCGACAAGCTGCTGCGTGGGCGTATTTTCTTGAAGCGCGGCGCGTCCGACAAACTCGCCCTTTTTCATCTTGACGGCCCATCCGACCCCGGACTCTTGCGGCCCGGTGTCGGCGTCAAGCTCATGGCCGTAAAGGGAGTACGCCGCTTCAAGACGCAGAACATCACGTGCGCCGAGGCCAGCAGGTGTTGCCCCTAATGCGGTCAGAGCATTCCAAATAAGTTCAGCGTCATCCCAGAAGCAGAAAATCTCGAAGCCGTCTTCGCCCGTATAGCCAGTCCTTGACAGCGTTGCATTGACCATCTTGTATTCGCCACCGCCAAACTCGACATAAGGCTTATGGTTAAGAGTGGCCTCCGTAAAGTGAAAGCGCTTTGTGTACGCCGGGTATCCCATTGCAACCAGTGCGTTTAACTTTTCGACAGCCTTTGGCCCTTGCACGGCAATCAGTGCAGTTTGATCACTGATGTCTTTCAGAACAACGCCACCCCGCCCCGCCGCCTGCGCTTGAAGCCAGTCCCAGTCGTTGTCTTTGCATCCGGCGTTGAGAACGATCATGTAGTCGTTTTCGCCCATGCAATAAACAATGATGTCGTCCACGATGCCCCCACCCTCGTTTAAGAGCAGGGAATACTGCGCTTTGCCAGGAACCAGCTTGGACACGTCGTTCGTCGTGACGGACTGCACGAAATCGAACGCACCGTTGCCGCTCACAGTAACTTCGCCCATGTGGGATACGTCAAACAATCCGGCGGACGTGCGGGTCGCGGCGACTTCGGCGACGGTCCCAGCGTAGGAAACGGGCATCTCCCAGCCAGCAAACGGGACAAGAGTTGCACCGGCGGCGAGATGCGTTTCGTACAGTGAGGTTCGTTTCATAGTCTCATTAAAGGGCGTAGGATTTCAATCCCACGCCCTTCCTACTCCCCTAAGTACGCCTTCTTGACGGCGTCGTTCGCCAGCAATGCTTTCGCTTCGTCCGCCATCACAATGCTGCCGGTTTCCAGAACATAGCCCCGGTGGGCGACGCCGAGGGCCATATGCGCGTTCTGCTCCACTAAAAGCACCGTGGTTCCCTGGGCGTTGATGTCGCGGATAATCTGAAAGATGTCGCGGACCAGAAATGGGGCCAAGCCTAGCGACGGCTCGTCAAGAAGCAGCAGCTTGGGGCGGGCCATCAGGGCGCGGCCCATCGCCAGCATTTGCTGTTCGCCGCCGGACAGCGTCCCGGCATTTTGGCTGATACGCTCCTGAAGGCGCGGCAACAGCGACAAGGCCCGATCAAAGTCCTGCTTGATGCCGGCGCGGTCAGAGCGCGTGTAGGCTCCGAGTTCCAGGTTCTCGCGCACCGTCATGTTGGCAAAAACGCGCCTGCCTTCCGGCGAGTGGCCAATGCCGAGTTTGACGATCTTGTCGGCGGGCGTCTGCGTAATGTCTTTGCCTTCCATAACAATGCGCCCGGCATTTGCCGGAACCAGCCCGGAGATAGCCCGAAGCGTCGTGCTTTTTCCTGCGCCGTTTGCGCCGATGAGCGTCACGATCTCGCCTACGTTGATTTGAAGGGACACGCTTTGCAGGGCGCGAATTGCTCCGTAAGAAACCTGGACGTTTTCTAAGGTCAGCATCAGGCGACGCCTAGCCCGGCGTCCGCTTCGCCGAGGTACGCTTCAATGACTTTGGGGTTTTCGCGGATTTCGGCGGGCGTTCCTCGCGCGATGATCTGGCCGTAGTCTAAGACCAAAATCCGGCGGCAGATGCCCATGACGACTTTCATGTCATGTTCAATTAAGAGAATAGTCAGACCGAAATCCGTACGAAGACTTTCAATCTGCTGCATCAAATCGTTCTTTTCCTGCGGGTTCATTCCGGCGGCGGGTTCATCCAGCAGCAGCAGCTTGGGCTTTGTGGCTAATGCCCGCGCGATCTCCAACCGCCGCTGCTCGCCGTAGGCCAAATTGCGGGCGAACTCGTTCTCATAGCGCAGGAGGCCGAAGCGGTTCAGCAAATCGCGGGCTTCGTCTAAAGTTGCCGTCTCGGCGGCGGAAAACTTGGGGCCACGCCAGACGGCGTCCCAGAGTGAAGGCCGGTAGTGCATATGTCCGGCGGTGCGGACATTGTCCAGCACGGTCAGCGTGGGAAACAAGCGAATGTTTTGGAACGTCCGGGACAAGCCGGCGGCGGCAATTTGGTACGGCTTCAGCCCAGCCAAAGAGCCGCCGTTAAATGTAATTGTCCCGGAAGTCGGGGCATACACGCCGGTCAGCAGGTTAAACGCCGTTGTTTTTCCGGCGCCGTTCGGGCCGATCAAACCGACAAGCTCGCCGGACTCCAAAGACAGCGTGAACCCATTGACGGCAGTGAGGCCGCCGAATTGTTTGGTGCAGTTCTGGATGTCCAGCAGGGGCATGGTCGTATCATACCCGAAAATTAAGGCTGAGACAAGACCTCGCGCGGCTTGAGGCACGGCTTGACAAATACACCGTGAGGCCGTTATAATGGGAAATCCTCTTGAAAGCGCAATGCGGTTCCCAATGGAAAAAAGTGCGGAAAAGAGCGTTCTCTCCTGGTCGGTACATTTGATTGCCCGGCAGCCGAAGCGTCCGGCGCAGATCGGCTTGGTCCTGCTGGCGGTCTTCGCGCTCGGCTTGTGCGTGTTCCACTCGTTTTGGCTAAGTTTGGCACCGGCGCTGGCGCTTCTTTTTTCACTGTCGGAGTTTGTTTTCCCTGTGCGTTACACGCTGACGGAGCAGTCCGCTTCCGCGCGGCATGGCCTGACGCTGCTGGAAATCCGCTGGGCGGATGTGCGCCATGCCTACCTCACCGACGACGGTATTAAGCTCAGTCCGCTGCCGGCGCGGAACTCGCGATGGGAGTCTCTGCGCGGCGTGTTTCTGCGGTTTGACGACCACAACAAAGACGCCGTGATCGCCGCCGTCCGCCGCTTTCGGCAGGAGGCACTCGCCCATGCGTAATTTGCCCGGCCTGCTGGGATTTGATTGGGATGCGCCTGTCCCCGACGACGACCGGGACCAGCTTTTCGCCAAGATCGCCGGCACGATCCACAAATGGCGATTGGAAGTGCCGGCAGTCTTATTTTTGGAGTCAAGCGCCCCATTAAGCCATATCGCCGGGCAGGGCCTGGTCGCGTTTTCCCCGTTCGTTGCGCCCTGGCTGCCGGACGGCATTCACGGGGTTCAGCGCCTGCAAAAGATTTTAGAGCAGCCGCAAAATGTTCGTCTCTTGATTGACCGTATTGCCGAAGCCGCCGAGAAAGACTCCGACGAGGAAAAAACGTAAATGCAGCACGCAAGTGATAACTGGTATGTCAGCTTTTTGGTCTTGCTGCTGGCGCTCATCATTGTTTACAAGGTTCTCACTTCCCAGTCCGGCTCTCCGCCGACCATCCGGCGCATTCCGGGCCTGAACGCTATTGACGAAGCCGTCGGACGGGCCACTGAAATGGGCCGTCCGGTGCTGATGATCCCCGGCCCGCAGGGGCTGGCCGTGGAAAACTTGCAGGCGCTTTCCATCTTCGGTTACATTGCGCGGGCTGTGGCTCGGTTCGGCAACCGGACCATTCTGCCGACGGCGGACCCGGTCTTCAACGGCGTCGCCCAGGAAACCATTCGCGACGCTTACGCCGATATGGGGCGCCCGGAGCTGTTTGACGACGGGGACGTGCGCTACCTAACCTCCCAGCAGTTTGCGTATGCGTCCGGGGTCGCCGGCATTCTGAACCGCGAGCGTCCGGCAGCCTCGTTTTTGTTCGGCTTGTTTTTTGCCGAGTCGCTAATTTTCGCCGAGACCGGCCAGCAGATCGGCGCGGTGCAGGTGGCGGGAACCACGGAAACCAATCAAATCCCGTTCTTGATTACCGCCTGCGATTATGTGATCATCGGCGATGAGTTTTATGCCGCTTCAGCGTACTTGTCCCGGAACCGGACCCTGCTCGGCTCCATTGTCGCGCAGGATTACTGCAAGCTGATCCTCCTGGCCCTGGTGCTGCTCGGCACGGCGGCGGCAACGTGGGGCGCAGGGTTTGTGCTGCATCATCACGCGGTTCCGCACTGGCTGAATTTGGTCACGCATCTGCTGAAATCTTAAGTTTTATTTCACTCCGAGGAGCCGATTTGCTTTCTGCGCTGCATCACTTTTTTGCGCCACTGCCGGGACACGGCCCCGCTTATTTCGGCAAGCTGGTTGGCGGCTTTTTGTTTGTTTTCGTTGTGCTGGCGGCGCTTCAGCTTGCGCCCCGCCGCTCCCGGCGCGGCATTATCGCCTTCTTCACATTCTTGGCCGGCTTGTACTACGTCGCCGAGTTTTTCTGGCCTGCGTCCCACGGCAAGAACCCGCTGACCCCCTATCAAGACAGCGTTGCCAGCGTGAGCCTGGTTGTCAGCGCGTTCGCCATCGGTGTCGGGGTCATTTCCCTGCTTCAGCTTCACACGCGGGCCGTGGCCCGGCAGCGGCCCGGCTGGGGCAACAGTGTGGTGCTGATTGCCGCGTTCCTGCTGATGCTGGTGTTCGGCCTGCTGAACGATTACGCGCCGCACCTGCACGTTTTCGGGACCGGCGTGACTTCGGTGGACGTGTTCAATTTTCTTTTTCAAGGCGGCTTGACTAACTTAGGCGCGGCAACATTTTCCATGATCGCGTTTTACATCGCGTCGGCGGCTTACCGTGCCTTTCGAATACGCTCTTTGGAAGCGTCGCTGCTGATGGCGGCGGCGTTGATTGTCATGCTGGGGGCGGTCTTTTTTGGAACTGTGCTGACAAACTGGATTCCCGCTGCGCCCGATAACCCGTGGTCGAACTTCCGCATTGAGAATGTCGCCCAGTGGCTGCTCATGCAGGTTAACGCCCCCGCCCAGCGCGGCATTTTGTTTGGCCTGACGGTGGGGCTTTTGGCGACTTCTCTGCGACTTTGGCTCAGCCTTGAGCGCAGTGCCTACTTTGACCAGGAACTTTAAGCGAATATGGACCCAAAATTCTGGCAGCAGCTACAGACGATTGACCGGCGATGGATTTACGCCATTTTGATCGTGTTTATTTTGATCCCGTTGTTTGACCGCAAGTTCAACCTGCCAATCATTCCCAGCAAGCAGTCTCACGACTTTTACGATACTGTTCAGCAGATTCCTCCCGGCAGTATGGTCTTGGTAAACGGACAGTGGTCGCCTGGCACGCGGGGGGAAAATCAGTGGCAGACACAAGCTGTTTTGCTGCACCTGATGCGGCGGCATCTGCGGTTTGCGATTTTGTCGTTTGATCCGCAGAACAACACTCTCGTTCAGAATATCGTTAATACGCTGGCTCCTAAGTATGGGTATGTCGAAGGGCGCGACTACGTTAACTTTGGCTACAAGCCCAGCGCCGTGTTTTCGCAAACCGTTCAAGCGATGGCAACCAGCATTCCAGCGACGCTGAAAAAAGACCGCAACGGGACGCCTTTGGCGGGAATGCCGGCAATGAAGGGGATCAACAGCATTCAGGATTTGGGCGCAGTGGTGGAAGTGACGCCAGCGGCTACCGCTGAAGTCTGGCTGGGTTTGGGGGGTCTGCGGCAGGGGCCGAAGCCGGTGCCGTTTCTGCTGGCGACCACGGCTGTAGGCGCTCCCACTTACTATCCGTATCTGGACTCCGGCCAAATCGCGGGAATGCTCACGGGCGTCAAAGGGGCCGGAGATTACGAATGCCTGCTTGGCACATCCACCTTTGGAACCCGCGCTACCAGCGCGTTGTCGCTGGTGTACGCGCTGATTATCGGGCTGATTGCAATCGGCAACATCGGATATTTCGCGGGCCGGGCTGCCGAGCGGAGGACTGCCCGATGAACCCACAAACGGCTGACTACCTGCGCCATATCTTTAACCCTACCCTGCTTTTCGGCGCTCTCGGCACCGTCGCAATTTTGTCGCTGGTGTTTAAGGAAAACAAATTTTACCGCCTGTTCGAGCATATCTTTTTGGGCCTGGCGCTGGGCTACGACGTTTACATCACAATCAGCCAGATTCTCAAGCCGCAGTTCTGGGACCCGATGGTGCATGACGGCCAGTGGCCGCTGATTATGACCGTGCCGCTCGGCCTCATGTTTTACGGCATTTACACCCAGCGGTTCGCCTGGATGAGCCGCGTGATCTTCGGCGTCTTTTTCGGCCTGACCGCTGGGACGATCTTTCGGGACTTTTCCCAGCGGTTCATGCCCCAGGTGACCAAGAGCTTTAAGCCGCTGGTGCCGCCGCCCCCGGTTCCCGGCGAAAGCCATGTTTTGCTGCACCAGATTTCGTTTGTTCTGAACAACGCCCTATTTTTAGTCATTCTGGTGTCGGTGCTGTTTTATTTCTTTTTTGCGTTTGAACAGCAAAACCGGGCCGTTCGTGGAACGGCCCGGTTTGGACGCTGGATTCTGATGTTCTCATTTGGCGCGATTTTTGGCTCAACCATTATGACCCGGATGGCGCTCTTGATCGACCGCATGTACTTTTTGTTTCACGACTGGCTGCGGATTGCCGGCTAGAAACTTGAATGAGACGCTACACTAGATACTGAGCTGGTCGGGCGGCGACGGCATCTGGGAATGCTGACGTGCCTCACGCTGGGCCTGACGCAGCGCGTATCGGTCCAAAAGGCGCTGCCAGGAGGCTGACGCCGCCTCGGCGATCCGCTGCGGCAGTGACGCGGGACGCGCTGCGCCGAAGTCGCCGACGGTGTGGGTGCGCCGAGCGGTGACGTGTTCGATTCGGACTTCTTCGTACTGGGTTTCCAGCCGCTGCCAAGCTAGGGCGATGGTTTGCTCGCTGCGGCTAAAGCCGCCGTGCCAGCGGCAGGTCCAGCATTCTTTGTTGGTTTCAAGATTGAGAGTTCCGCAAAGGTCACAAAGCTTGACGTTTTTGCGGCTGATTTTGGTCGGCGTTATCTGTCCCGGCATGGGGTAATCCTTTTCTGTTCACAGTCATTCATCTGCGAATAAGCTGATGCTGCGTTTATACCCGTTTTTGTGGAAATCACTGCCGGGCGGCATCAGACTTCCCCAAGCGGCCTGCCCTTATTATTGACAGATTGCACGGATTTCTCTAGTGGTTTTGCCGGTTTCCCCCAAGCTTTCTCTTGACTTTTCTTGTCGGCAAGATGTATACTGTAAGTCACGCCGGAGCAAACGACTTCTGTTGTTCACACTTGCAGACACTTCCAAGCTGATACAGTTCAAGATTTTTAGTTTATGTTTGAGAGCCTTAGCGACAAATTACAAGATGTTTTCAAGCGGCTGCGCTCCAAAGGACCGCTGACGGAAACGGATGTCGCGGAAGCCATGCGCGAGGTGCGCCTCGGCCTGCTGGAAGCCGACGTCAACTTCAAGGTCGTCAAGGACTTTACGGCCCGCGTCCGCGAACGTGCCGTCGGCGTAGAAGTGCTGGAAGGTTTGCACCCGGCGCAGCAGGTCATCAAGATTGTTGACGAAGAGCTGACCGGCCTGTTAGGCGGCGAGCAGTCGCCGCTTTTGTTTGCGCCAAAGGCGCCGACTGTTATCATGCTTTGCGGCTTGCAGGGCGCAGGCAAAACGACCCACGCTGGCAAGCTGGCCCGAATGCTGAAAAAGCAGGGCCGGAATCCCATGCTGGTCGCGGGAGACATTTACCGCCCCGCCGCAATCAAGCAGCTTCAAGTCGTCGGCGAGCAGGTCGGGACGCCCGTATTCACGCTGGACGGCGCAAAACCGGAACAAATCGCCCGCGAGGGCGTCGCCGAAGCCACGCGCAAAGGCTATGACGTTGTCATTTTGGATACGGCTGGTCGCCTCCAAATTGACGAAGCCTTGATGCAGGAGCTGGAGCGGGTCAAAGCCGCCACTGCGCCGACTGAAATTTTGCTGGTCGTAGACGCGATGACCGGCCAGGAAGCCGTCAATGTCGCGCAGGGCTTCAACGAAAAGCTGAACGTCACCGGCTTTATTCTCACAAAGCTCGACGGCGACACGCGCGGCGGCGCGGCCCTGTCCATCAAAGGCGTCACGGGCCTGCCAATCAAGTTTGTCGGGGTCGGCGAGAAGATGGACGCTTTAGAAATCTTCTACCCGGACCGCATGGCCTCGCGCATTTTGGGCATGGGCGACGTGCTGACGCTGATTGAGCGGGCCGAAGAAGCGATTGACCAGAAAAAAGCGGCGGAACTGGAAAAGAAGTTCCGGGCGAATAAGTTTGACTTCGAAGATTACTTAGACCAGATGCGTCAAATGCGAAAGATGGGGCCGCTGGACCAGATTTTGAAGCTAATTCCTGGCCTCGGCGGCTCCGAAGCGCTGAAGAACATGCCGCAGATTGATGAAAGCCATTTGGCCCAAATCGAGGGCATTATTCTTTCCATGACGCCGGGCGAACGGCATGAGCCGGGGATTATCAACGGCAGCCGGCGGCGGCGCATCGCGGCGGGAAGCGGGCGCACGGTCCAGGATGTGAACCGCCTGCTGACCCAATTTGAGCAGATGAAAAAAATGATGCGCGGCCTCGCCAACATGGACGGCGGCGGAATGCCGTCGCTTGCTGGCATGGGCGGGCGGCACAGCGGCAGCGGCAAGAACAGTTCCAAAAAGAACAAGCGCAAGCCGCCCCCGCCTTTCAAGCTGCCATTCGGGCGCAACTGATCGCAAATAACAACTGTTCACCAAACTTAATCAACAACTAACACTGAGGAAAAGAGCCAAGATATGTCCGTGAAAATCCGACTTCGCCGCATGGGAGCCAAAAAGCGCCCGTTTTACCGCATGGTGGTCGCCGACAGCCGCCGCGCCCGTGATGGACGCTTTATTGAAACATTGGGATACTACAACCCCTGCGTCGAGCCGGCGGAGCTGAAGATCAACGATGACCGGGCCGCTTACTGGCTCGGCTGCGGCGCACAGCCGTCCGATACCGCCCAGGCGCTTTTAAAGAAGCAGGGCGTGTACGAAAAAGTTTCTGCCGGCAAATCCCCCGCCGCCGAAACGCCTTCCCCCGAAGTCCCCGCTGACGCGCCAGCGTCTTAAAGCATTCAAAACAAGCACGGCCCCGGCATTGGCAGCATCAAAGCAGACGCCATGCCGGGTAAAGCAGTAGGAGCAGTACGTTGAAACCCATGATTGAGTACCTCGTCAAGGAACTGGTTGATGAGCCGGAACATGTTACGGTTACGGAAATCCCCGGCGAAGAGTCGACCACCTATGAAGTCCATGTCGCACCGGGCGATTTGGGAAAAGTCATCGGCAAGCAAGGGCGCATCGCCAATGCACTGCGGACGGTCACAAAGGCCGTGGCGATGAAAGCCAAAAAGAAAGTGTACGTCGAGATTGTCGCGTAGCTAACCTTATGACGGTTTCAGATACAGACGAATACACGGTACTGGCGGCGGAGGTTGCCGGAGCGCATGGCGTTAGCGGCAGCCTGCGCCTGCGCCTCATTGGAGCCTCCGACGCCGACTCCACTTCGGATGCCGCCGTGCGCTCCCTCAAAATCGGACGGGCGGTGCGCTTGACGCGGGCAAGCGACGGCTTTGGGACCGACCTGACGCTGATTGGGATGCGCCGACAGCCGAAAGGCTTCTGGATCGCCCGGTTCAAGGACGTCACGGACCGAAACGGCGCGGAAGCGCTGCTGGGTTGCTCAGTGTTTATTAAAGAAGCCGAGCGGGCGGAGCTGCCGGAAGGCGAGTATTATGTGGACCAGCTTCTCGGCCTGGACGTTGTCGGAGACACCGGAAAGTCGTTCGGCAAGCTGTCCGAGGTTTTGACGTCGCCCGCCCATGATGTTTATGTCACGGACGGCGGCGCGATGATCCCTGTCGCCGGTGATTATATCATTGACATCAATTTAGACGAGCGCAAAATCGTTGTTCGGGATGTGCCTGGGTTGATAGACGATCCGACCGTCACAGCCGATGCGGAATAGTTTCCATGCGGATTGATGTCATCACCATCTTCCCAGAGATGATCGAGGCGGCGCTTGGCTTCAGCATTCTTAAACGCGCCCGCGAAGCCGGCCTAGTTGAGATACATGTTCATAATCTACGCGATTTCGC
>CAXTRL010000034.1:0-5202 GCA_964246575.1 uncultured Armatimonadales bacterium | reverse complement strand
CGGTGATTATATCATTGACATCAATTTAGACGAGCGCAAGATCGTTGTTCGTGATGTGCCTGGGTTAATAGATGACCCTTCTGTAAAATCTGATGCGGATTGACGTTATTACCATCTTCCCAGAGATGATTGAGTCGGCGCTTGGCTTCAGCATCCTGAAACGCGCCCGCGAAGCCGGCCTAGTTGAGATACACGTTCATAATCTGCGTGATTACGCGCCCGGCGTTCATCGCAGCACAGACGAGACGCCTTACGGCGGCGGCGCGGGAATGGTCATGCGTCCCGGCCCGCTATTTGACGCCGTGGAAAGCCTGCCGTCTTTTCAAGACACCCGAAGGGTGCTGCTGACGCCGCAGGGACGGACGTTTGACCAGGCGAAAGCGCAGGAGTTCGCGGCGGGGTCTCATCTGGTGCTGCTGTGCGGGCATTATGAAGGTTTTGATGAGCGTGTCCGGCAGCACCTGGCGACCGACGAGATTTCCGTCGGCGATTATGTTCTCACTGGCGGTGAGCTGCCGGCACTAGTTGTCATAGATGCCGTGACGCGGCTCCAATCCGGCGCTCTCGGGAGCGCCGAGTCGGCGGAAGACGACACGTTTTCCGAAGGACTTTTGGAGTACCCGCATTATACGCGCCCACCCGAATACCGGGGCTGGCGCGTTCCCGATGTTCTGCTCTCCGGCCACCATGCCGAGATCGCCAAATGGCGACGCAAGGAGCAGTTCCGCCGCACGCAGGAGCGTCGGCCCGACCTCTGGGCGCAATTCGTGCCGTCCAAGTCCGACCAAAAGCTGTTAGAAAAACTAGAACTCGAACAGCTTGGAGAAGAGGAAACCGAAAATGCATCCACTGATTCAGGAAATTGAAAAAGCCCAGCGCAAAGAAAGCGTCCCGGACTTCGGTCCGGGCGACACCGTGCGCGTCCATGTCAAAGTTGTTGAAGGCGGCAAAGAGCGCATCCAGATTTTTGAGGGAACCGTTATCTTCCGTAAAGAGGGCTTGTCCCGGTCGGCGTTTATGGTCCGCAAGATCTCAAACGGCTACGGCGTTGAGCGGACGTTCTTGATCCATTCCCCCCGCCTTGACAAGATTGAAGTCACCCGGCGCGGCCTAGTCCGCCGCGCCAAGTTGTATTATCTTCGCAGCAAGGTCGGCAAAGCAGCCCGCGTGAAAGAAAAGCGGAACTTCTAGGCGATTTGATCGCGTAACCACAGTCGCCGGAATATTCCCGGCGACTTTATTTTTTGGGAAACTTTTATGCCGCCTCAAGCTGATCAGCCTTTGACCGCCCATTGGACCGAAACACTGGCGAACCTCAATATTCTCTGGATCCTTGCTATTATTGCTGCGCTGTCTTTGATCCGCCTGGCGTTTGTGTTTTCTAAATCCGACACGGCCCGCTCGGTTTCCGAGATTATGGAGTCGGGCATGATCGCGGTGGCTTTGGTTTTCTTGATTATCCGGCCTTTTGTGCTGCAAGCCTTTTTTATTCCCTCGCCGTCGATGGAGCCGACTCTGCTTGGCAAAGACAATTCCGGCGACCGCATTTTGGTCAACAAGTTTGATTACCGCCTGCACGGCCCCCACCACGACGATGTGGTGGTGTTTCTTGCGCCCCCTGCTGCGATGGAAGGCGATCCGGAGTTTATCAAGCGGCTGATCGGTCTGCCCGGCGACAAGCTGGAAGTGGTCGGAGGGCGTTTGACCATCAACGGCACTTCCTACAGCCACCGGGACATCCGGCAAAAGCTGACGGAAGCCAACGAATGCGGCCCGGATGCGCTGGCGGATGTAAACGACGAGTCGCAGCTTCAAGCCGACTGCCATGTCAAGTATGTGCCGGACGGGGTGGATGTTTCAGATAATTCCCATCATACCAAGCTGATCTCTAAAGAACGCCTGGCGGAGATTTGCACCGGCCAAAAGGACCTGCCGGTGACGATCCGGCCCGGCTACACGATCCGCGACGGCGAAAAGCTGGACGAGCCGTTTATTGCCGAAGACCCCGACTACGACATGAAGATTTACCAGGGGGAACCGCTGAAGCATGATCAAGACGGCTATAAGTTGGCCGGCCGTAGCATCCTGCCTTCCGAGTATCTGGCGGCAGTCAAGCTGCCGACCGAGCCGCTGCCCGCCGGTGAGTACCTGATGATGGGTGACAACCGCAACGACAGCAACGACGGCACCAACTGGGGGCCGCTGGATGCTCACCGGCTGGTCGGAAAAGCGCAGCTTATCTTCTGGCCGCCGTCCCGTATCGGGATTATTCACTAATGCCGCCTGCTATGTCTAATTTGTCGGAAACGCTGGGCAACTTAAACATCCTTTGGATACTTGGTCTGGTTGCCGGCCTGACCCTGCTGCGCTTTGTGCTGCTGCGCTCGTGGTCACCTGCCGCTCATGCCTGGGCGGAGACTGCGGAAACGGGCCTGGTTGCTGTAACCCTCTGCCTGCTGATCTTCCGGCCTTTCGTGATGCAGGCATTCTTTATTCCCTCCGCTTCGATGGAGCCGACCCTGCTCGGAAACGACGACGCCAAAGACCGGATCATGGTCAACAAGCTTTCCTACCGGTTCCACTCGCCGCAGCAGGACGATGTGACCGTGTTTCTGGCCCCGCCCGAAGCCACTGTGCCGGATGGCCTCCCGCCGGATGCTGACTTCATCAAGCGCTTGATTGGTCTGCCGGGAGACCGCATTGAAGTCGTCGGCGGCGTAGTTTTCGCCAACGGCCAGCCCCATAACCATGCCGACGTGCGCCAGGCGCTGGCCCGTGCAGGTGAGTTTGGCCCGGTAGCCCAAACTGCAGGCTACGTCAGCCAGGCGGATCACCATGTCAAGTTTGTTCCCGATGGCGTTCTTGCCGACGGGCACCTGGTCAGCACTTCCCAGCTTGCGGGAATCCTGACCTGTTCGCCTCATGCTGTCCTCCGCATCAACCCGGGCTATGTTCTTCGCAACGGGCAAAAGCTGGACGAGCCGTTCACGGCGGAAGACCCCGATTACGACCTGAAGATGTGGCAGGGGCAGCCGCTTAAGCAGGCGCACGGCATTCTGGACGACACCGTTTACCAAAACGTAGACTTGCTGCAAGCCCAGCCAATTTCGCCCGTGCAGTTTGCGGCGGATTGGGCGCATCCGACTGAAGCTATCGCCGCTGGCCGCTGCCTGATGATGGGCGACAACCGCAATGACAGCAGCGACGGGACTTACTGGGGAACTCTGGCCGAGCGCCGCGTGGTCGGCAAGGCCCAGTTCGTGTTTTGGCCGCCTTCGCGGATGGGGCTGGTCCGTTGACCTCAGTTGTTGACTTAACCCAAGCGGTTGACTTGTGGCAGCACGAGAACGCGGCGCGTCACGCGGGTTTTGCGCGGGTGGCCGGGATGGATGAAGTCGGGCGCGGGCCGCTGGCCGGTCCGGTGCTGGCCGCTTGCGTCGTGCTGCCCCTAGGCTTTGACCTTGCCGGGATCAACGACTCTAAAAAGCTGTCCGCGCGGCAGCGGGAACGTGCCGAGAGTCGCATCCGCGCCGAAGCCGTTGCCATTGGGATCGGCAGCGTTGAGCCGGAAGAAATTGACCAGATCAACATTCTGAAGGCGACGCACCAGGCCATACGCCTTGCGTATGCTCAGATTGCCCCCCCGCCCGACTTTGTCCTCATTGACGGCCTGCCGGTGCGCGGCTTCCCCTGCCCCAACACGCAGGCATTGGTGCAGGGCGACGCGCGGAGCGTCAGCATCGCGGCTGCGTCCATCGTCGCCAAAGTCGCGCGGGACCGGCTGATGTGCGCGTATGACCTAGTATATCCTGAATACGGTTTTGCCGGCCACAAAGGCTACGGCTCCGCTAGGCACCTGGCGGCGCTGGCGGAACACGGCCCCTGCCCGATCCATCGCCGGTCATTCGCGCCCGTCGCCGCTTGCTTCCGGCCCCCGGAGGGTTAGGCCGCTTTCCAGGCACGTTGTAGAACTTCTAGGGCCTCTGCGGCCTGCGCTTCCAAATCCTCCCACTGCGCTTCAACGCTGATGCGTCCCGCATAACCAATCTGCTTCAAGACGGATAAGTAATCCGCTAAAAAGTCGTGGTCGGCAGCGATGGGAGCGCGTCGGCCTTGTCCTGCGACATGGACATGACGCAGCAAACGTGCGGCGTCGCGTGTCTCGTCGTAGCTTTGGTGGTCATGGGCAATATGGTACAAGTCGCTCAAAACGCCCAGAGCCGGATGATTGACTTCCTCGGCGAGCGCAGCCGCCTCGGCGACGCTGTTGATCAAGTTGCATTCGGCGCTGTTGAGCGGCTCAATGGCTGCTGCCATTCCGTGCTGCTGCGCCGCTTCCCCGCAGCGACGCAGAAATGCGAGGATTTGGCGGCTTGCTTCCGCCTCCTGCCAGCCTTTCGGCCTTTGTCTAGCCCCACCGCTGCCGAATACGGCAATCTCCCCGCCCAGCATTTTCGCCCGCCGGAAGGCCGAATCGAGGTAGCGCTTCTGCCGGTCGGGATCGGTGTCAGGCCCGACCACCTTTAAATCCCCTGGCAAAAGAAGATTGAATGTTTCCGGCTTCAGCCGGGACGCGGCAAAACAGGCGATCAAGGGCGGCATGACATCCGCTTCCGGCTGCTCCGGCTGAAGCAGGGCAGTCACCGGCGGCTCAATGTAATCATATCCGGCGGCCGTGATGGCTTCCAAATGGCCCAAAGAGGCGCAAATGCCAAATCGCATGGATTTTTACTCCTGTACAAAGGTGAATGGCTGTATTTAGTAGCATGTCGGCAAATTATAACATAGATATAGACAAAAAAACTTGGTAATTGCTTGTCAAATAGCAACAACTGTGCTATAATCCAAAAAAGTGAGATTGGGTCAAAATAAAACGCAAAGAGTGAAACGCAATGCTGAGTGTGCGCCATAGCTTTCATGAGGAACTGGCGGCTTTGGAGCAGGAACTGCTCGAAATGGGCGCGTTGACGGGGGATATGCTCCGGCAAGCCGTGGAAGCGGCCCAGCAAAGCGATGTGGCGTTGGCCGAAGCGGTGCTGGCGAAAGACGATTTAGTAGACGAGATGGAACGGAAGATCGAGGCCCAGTGCATTCGCCTGCTCGCGCTTCAGCAGCCGATGGCCCGTGATCTGCGTCAAATCGAGAGCGCCCTCAAAGTGGTCACCGATCTAGAGCGCATTGGCGATCACGCGGTAGACATCG
>CAXTRL010000033.1:3010-16995 GCA_964246575.1 uncultured Armatimonadales bacterium | reverse complement strand
GCTGGACATAGGGAAACGCTACGCCGCCCCCTCCATGATCACTCATTAGTGCCGCAACAACATTCATTGCTTCTTTTGCCGTATGCAGCTTGTGCGGGCGCGGGAAGGAGCTGTGCCATGCCATTTGGCGAATGGTATGCACGAAAATTGATGGCAGCGACAAAAAGACGAACAGGCACCCAGCATTTTGCGCCATCTGCTGTGCTTCCTTCTCTGTCTGCCCCTATCCGCGCAGCAGGCCGCCGAGAACGCTGCCGACTACCCCGCCGGCGCCCCCACCGCCCCCGCTCGGCGCGTGCCGGAAGACTTCTTCCGCCAAATTGACAATCGGCATGGATTGCAGCCAGACTTTGCCGGGGCCGGACAGAACCGCCAGAAACAAGCCGTCGCCGCCGAACAGCACGTTCTTGAAGCCCTTCATCATCGTGATGTTGAACTGAACAGAAGGCTCCTGCACTCCCACATGCCCGACATGCACGCGCAGGTTCTCGCCCGGAGCCAGTGTCTTTTCCACAATTTCCCCGGACAAATCTAGGAAGACCCAGCCCGGCCCCGTGACTTTTTGCAGGATAAAACCTTCTCCGCCAAAGATGCCGCTGCCGATCTTCTGTCGGAAGAATATCTCTAAACTCACACTGCTTTCCGCGCACAAGAACGTTTCTTTGCGGCAGATCAGCGTTTCGCCCGGCGCAAGCTGCCGGGCAACAATCGTGCCGGGGAAACGCGGGCAGAACGCGACAAGCGACGGCACGCCACTCTGCGCCGAGAAATGCGTGACAAACAGCGAGCCGCCGGACGCCGAGCGCAGCAGGCCCTTCAGCATCCCGCCGCCGGTGTTGGTGTCCATTGTGATGCCATCGGTCATCCATGACATCTGGTGGGTCTGGCTGAAGATCATCTCGCCGGGCTGAAGAACAATTTCCAATGTTTGAAGCGTCGTTCCATGAATTTCATGCTGCATCTGTTTTTCCTGCCAACTACAATCGTTTCCCAAAAACGAAAAACCGCCGCGGTGTTTCGGCTCAGGACGAACAGAAGACACGGCGGCGGCCAAAAAGTGACAAAGAAGCTAGGCTATGCCTTCACTTTTTTCTTGAGAATCGGCAGGCCCGTTGCGGAGTTTTCCGAAACTTCGTAGCCTTCCGGCAGAGCGTCCAGCGCCCCATCTTTTACTTCTTTGGAAAAGAAAAAGAGCGTGGTTTTGCCGTTGGCGGCACCCCGCCCGTGCAGGAAGTATTCAGTTCCGCTCTTTTTGCTTTTAACGCTGTAGGCCATGTGTGTCTTCTCCTGTGTTTTGTTTTTTGCGGCCTCTGCGACGCATCGCAGGTGCATTTGAATTGGCTTCGCCCCGTTATTCCCCGTTTCTCTGGAAATGTCCTTCTTACGCAGCGATTTTCTTTAGAAATTACCAGGCAAGCTTGCTGCCGCCCATCATCTTTTTCCAGGGCAGGCGGTCGATGATGCTGTCAAAACGCAGGTCGCCGCTGATCAGACGCCCCGCGGTGCGGGTTCCAGTGGGCCGCTTGACGCCCATCTGGTAGCAGGTGCCGGGGAACTGGTAGAAGAACTTAGCAATGGAAAGCGCGGCGTCATGGCTTGCGGCAAACTCTGCGCCGAGAATGCGTGTCCAGTCGGTGGACTGACCGGCGGCAATGGTTTTCCCGGCCAATGCCCCTGACCGGCAGGCATAGGAAATGCCGTCGCCGAACAGGGGATTGACCATCCCGGCGGCGTCGCCCGCCAGCAGCGCCCGCCCGTTCCAGGCGGTTACAGGTTCCGAGCCGCCCCAGATCGGGAGCGGGTGGCCGTGGAACTCGATTGTCTGGGGGTCGGCGGGAACGCCGAGGGCGTCCAAGTAGCCGACAATCCACTGCGTCAGCTCGGCTTTGGAAGCTTCGCCCCGGCCCTCGGCGGAGCGCCGCCCGAACATTCCCGCCCCAACCGACAGATGCCCGGCTTTCGGGAACACCCACGCATAGCCTTGTTTGACGGCGTATTCCAAATGCCCGATTTCGGGCCGCAGGCTTTCGTGGCCCCGGCCCCATTCATGCGGAATTTCGGCTTCCAGCGCAATCGCCAGCATTCGCTTTGGGCGCAGCCCCGCCGCGCGGGCGACAACGCCGTTGACGCCGTCCCCGCCGACGACATGGGTCGCGAAGTAGACTTCGCCGTCTGCCGTCGTCACCCGCACCTGCGTTTCGCCTTCGGGCGCCACCGATTTCACCGAAACGCCGTCCCTGACCTCGCACCCCGCCCGCGCGGCCCGCTCGGTGAGGGCGTTGTCAAAAACGGATCGTTGGACCATCCACAGGCTCATCGGCTTCTCAGTGAGGTCCGGGTTTAGCGTCCCTACGTGAGCATCGGCGAAGTTCCAGGTATGCCGCAGGTGCGTGACAGTGGCTTCCACAAACGCTTCCGGTACCAGATGGGGAAGCTCGCTTCCGACCGACAGCGGCAGTCCGCCGCCGCACGTCTTGTAGCGCGGCAGGACGCGCTTTTCCAGCAGCAGCGTTTTCAGGCCCGCAGAGGCCGCTTCATACGCCGCGCAGGCTCCCGCCGGCCCCGCGCCGCAGACAAGGACATCGTACACAGTGTTCATAGCGTTAGTATAGCACGGATTGGTATAGCACGGATTGGTATAGCACGGATTAGTATAGCACGGCCTGGTTGACTTGCCTGCCGTTTTTCGATATACTTAAATGTGAAAAAGCGACTATCTGTTCGATCCAAAAGAGATCAATTCACTGAGGAACATCATTTTGACCCATAAACTGCGGATTGGAATGCCCAAAGGCAGCCTGCAAGACGCGACTTTCGCCCTGTTCAAGAAAGCCGGCTGGGACTTCCGGGTCTCATCGCGCTCGTACCATCCGGTGGTGGACGACGACGACCTGGAGCCGGTCCTATTACGCGCTCAGGAAATCCCGCGCTACGTTGCGATGGGCGTCCTGGACGTCGGCCTTGCCGGCCTCGACAACGTCCTAGAAGCCGAAGCGGACGTCTACCAAGTCGCCGAGCTGAGTTACTCCAAAGCCACGTCGCGCCCGTACCGCTGGGTGCTGGCTGTGCCGAAGGACTCGTCTATCGCCGGCCCCAAAGACCTGGAAGGTAAGCGCATTGCGACCGAGCTTGTCGGCGTCACCAGGCGCTATCTGGATCGTCACGGCGTCCAGGCTCACGTCGAGTTTAGCTGGGGTGCCACCGAAGTCAAAGTCCCGGACCTTGTAGACGCTATTGTTGAAGGCACCGAAACCGGCTCCACGCTGGCCGCGCACGGCCTTAAAATCGTGGACACGCTGCTGGAAAGCACCACGCGGCTGATCGCGAACCACCAAAGCTGGGAAGACGATTGGAAGCGCACCAAGATTGAAAACATCCAGCTTCTTTTGCAAGGCGCACTCGACGCCGATACCTTAGTCGGCCTCAAAATGAACGTAGCCAAAGTCAATTTAGACGCCGTCACCGCCCTGCTGTCATCGCTGCGAAAGCCGACCGTCTCGCCTTTAGACGAAGAAGGCTGGGTCGCTTTAGAGACCATCATTCCCGAAAAAACCGTCCGCGACATCCTGCCCGCCTTGCGCCGCGCCGGAGCGCAGGGCCTCGTGGAATACCCGCTGAACAAAGTGATTTACTGATCTGGCTGTCAACCTAGCGAAAGGCATGGAGATGACTAAATTTGCTGAAGCTGTTTATACTGCTGTGAGTGAAGTTTGTGAGGCTGCGCCGGAGCGAGCGCAGTAGAAGTATGTCAATCCCAATCCTCCCTATGGTTCGCTTCAAGCAGATGCTTTAGAAGTGACGCTGCGGGAAACCCAAGCGACAGAAGAGGTTGACGCTCTTGTAGACCGGCTGCGTGACAGGGTACAGCCACTGGGTTTCCTGCCGTTTCTTTGCCGGGCTAGGCGTACCGACTTCTCCAAACAAAACAAAGTTGTTGTCATTCATGCACAGAGTGTTCTGGAGATTGCTGACGTGACGTGTTTGACTTCTGCTGGCGTAAATTATGACATTGACGACGAAACAATGCAGAATACATTCGCAGATTGGGACAGCCGATTTGGCCTGACGGTTCTGGAAGTCTCAGATGCCTACTTGCGCTTTCGGGCAGTGCCACAAAACCCGAAAGCGTTTCTGAAAGAGATTGTCACATTCTGCCCGACGATTACAGAATTAACGGAAACTAAAGCGGAGTACCAAAAAATCATGCAAGACCTTCAAGAGCATCACACTCTTGACCTATGGTGGGATTGAAAGAGCGGATTATGATAATCACGATTGACCTCACGCCGGAGCAGGAAGTGCGGCTATGGGCGCTGGCGGCGGGAGCGGGGCAGCCGTGAGTGTTGAGTATAGGCCAATCAGCCGGGCAGACTATGAGCAGGCTCGGGCGTTCTTGTCCAAAAACGGCTGGGCGCATCGTGTGGCGGACCCGGAGCGGTTCGCCAAGATGCTGGACAATTCAGACCGAACAGTGCTGGCTTGGGAGGCTGGGCAAGTAGTCGGCTTTGCGCGGGCGTTGTGCGACGGCGTTTCTAATGGCCTGCTGTCAATGGTCGCAGTGGCGGAAGATCGGCGCGGGCAGGGGATTGGGCGCGAACTGGTCCGGCGGCTGATGGACGAAGATGCGGGCATCACCTGGACCCTGCGGGCAGGGCGCGGCAGCGAAGGCTTTTGGCGGAAGATGGGGTTTGCGATCTCAGAGATCGCGATGGAAAAGACACGGCAATAAGAAGGTAATAATGGCACAGGTACAGGTTTTAGATGAGAACACGGCTAATCAGATCGCGGCGGGGGAAGTCGTGGAGCGGCCGGCGGCGGCGGTGAAAGAGCTGGTGGAAAATGCGCTGGATGCGGGGGCTAGGCAAATACTCGTAGAACTGGATGAAGGCGGCAAGTATCTGATTCGCGTCACTGATGACGGCGGCGGGATGAGCCGGGAAGATGCGGTGCTGTCTTTGCAGCGGCACGCGACTTCCAAGATACGCTCGGCGGATGACTTGTTCCAAATCACAACCATGGGGTTCCGGGGCGAAGCGCTGCCGTCCATCGCGTCGGTGTCGCAGCTTTCTATGACGACAAAAGCCGCCGGTGATGACGAAGCTGCCGGGGTGCAGATTAAATGCTCGGGCGGACTTTTAGAAGAAGTCTCGGAAGTCGGGGCGCGGCCCGGCACTTCCATTACGGTCGAGAACTTGTTTTACAATGTCCCGGCCCGCTTGAAGTTTCTGAAGTCGTCGTCTACCGAGCTGAACCACATTGTCGAGCTGATGCAGCGGTTCGCGCTGGCCCGGCCTGACGCCGCCTTCCGGCTGCTGCACGGCGGTGGGGAAGTGTTTGCATCGGGCGGCAGCGGCGCGGCGATGGACGCCTGCGTCCATGTGTTCGGGCGCGAAACCGCCCGGCACCTGGTCCCGCTGCGTTACGAAGTGCCGGGACTGCGCGTAACGGGTTATATCGGCACGCCCGCCGCGCTGAAGTCGAGTCGCTCGGCCCAGCACACGTTTGTCAACAAGCGGTTTGTGCGGAATAAAGCCGTCACGCGGGCTTTGGACGAAGCCTACAAAGCGGTACAGACGCTGCATGGGACGCGCTACCCGGCGGCGGTTGTGATGGTTGACATTGACCCGTCACAGGTGGATGTGAACGTCTCGCCGACCAAGACGGAAGTGCGCTTCACGAGCGAAGGCGATGTCTATGCGGCGGTCTACAAGGCTGTGCAGGAAGCGCTGATGGCAGGCGGTCTGGTGCCGACGCTCACGCAGAAGGTAAACGGGAGGGAAGCCCCCACCCCCAGCCCCTCCCTTCACCCCGCTACGGAGGCTCTGCGACTAGGGGCCGTAAGCGGGAGAGGGGAGCAGGAAAGGAAAGAAGGAACGCAGCCGTCCCTGCTGTCGGTTCCGGCGCGTCCGGCGGGAAACACGCGGCAGGAGCCGCACGATATGACGGCGTTCCGGGACGCCTACAAAGACCGCGCCCAAAACGGCTTCGATGACGATCCCTTCGAAGGCGGATTCAGCCCCCCCGCCCCCAATGATGGGGGAGTCAGAGCGGACGCTGCTGTTGGCGCAGATTACCGGGAACATAACCTCGACTCGTTGCGGGTGCTGGCCCAGACGCGCAATATGTACATTCTGGCCCAGACCGACGACGCGCTGGTGCTGATTGACCAGCACATCGCCCATGAGCGCGTCTTGTATGAGCAGCTTCTCGCGGGAGCAGAAGGAGCCGGAGGCGGCGTGCCAACCCAGCGTTTGATGCTGCCGTTTACGCTGGAGCTGAGCCGGCGCGAAGCGCTGGTGATCGAAAAGCGACTGGAAGACCTGCGCCGGGCGGGGTTTGATTTGGAGCCGTTCGGCGGCGACTCGTTTGTCGTCCGCTCCGTCCCGGCGTCCGTCGCCGAAAAAAAGCTCAAAGCGCAGGGCGGCCCCGAAGAAGTCCTTCGGGAAATTGTGGATGAGTTAGTCGAAAAGACCGTCTCTCGCCGCCTCTTGCTGCCCGCCGAAGAAGTCTTAATTACGGCGTCGTGCAAAATGGCCGTCAAAGCCGGTGACCCGCTCTCGTTTGACGAGATGAACGCGCTTGTCTCCGATCTGCTCAAGTCCGAGAACCCGTACACCTGCCCGCATGGCCGGCCCATCATCGTAGAGCTGCCGAATGGTGACTTAGACCGAAAGTTTGGACGGTAACTGTTGCCGAGCGGCAGAACGCACGATAAAATTACGGTAGCGACGGCGGTGGCATCGGTACCGCTCTGGTGGTGGGAGTCGTCGGTGCGGGACATTGCAAGCTTTACGATTGGCCTGGCCGCGTACCTGTTTTCCGGCTTCTGGCTGTCGGATGATTTGGACACCTACTCGCTTTGCTACAAGCGCTGGGGCCTGCTGCGCTGGCTTTGGTGGCCGTACCAAAAAATGGTTCCGCACCGCTCCTGGGTGTCCCACGGCATCGGCTTCGGCCCGATCTTTCGCGTGGCCTACTTTCTGGTCATGCTGTGGGCCGTCCTGCGCGGCGTCCTCTGGCTGCTGGAACGCGCCCGTATCCCTGTCAATCAAGACGCTGTTCTGGGAGGCTTTTGGGGCTTTACGACCGATTGGACCCACGCGCACCCATCTTGGGCCATGTGCGCGTTAGTCGGCTTGGTGCTGGGCGGCATGGCCCATTCCTTTGCCGACGCCATCGTAAGCTGGGCCAAGCGCATTTGGTAGCGGCTCGGCGCTTGAAGTTCGCCTGCTGTTTCCCTTGCGTCGCTTCTGCCGATATGCTATAATAACGGCGTTGAGGGCCTATAGCTCAACGGTTAGAGCTGCCGGCTCATAACTGGTAGGTTGGGGGTTCGAATCCCTCTAGGCCCATTTTTTTAGTCACTGTTCGCTGTTCGTTTGAGCCGCGATTTTTTCTGCGAAAGGGCTGCGCCATGACACGCTTTTGCTTGTTCCGCTTGTCCGCTGTCTGCTGCTTCTTCTTGGGATACGGCCCGGCGCGGGCCGACCTGCCGCATTGGGACGCCGCCGCGCAGGGGAAGCAGGTGACAAGCCTGACGGCGGACATGTCAGGGCGCGTTTGGGCGGGGACGGAAGATCAAGGCGTTTGGGTGGCAAGCGGCACCGGTCCGGACGAAGGCTGGACGCATTACGGCGTTAAAGATGGACTGGGGCAGGATGATGTCTCGGCGCTGGTATGTGACGCGAAAGGCCGCATTTGGGCGGGACACCGGAGCGCGGGCGTTTCGGTCTTCAATGGGCAGACATGGAAAAGCTACGACGCGGCGCATGGCCCGCTCGGCAGCCATGTGTTTGCGCTGGCGGTCAGTCCGAAAGACGGCGATGTTTGGATCGGGACCGACGCCGGGCTAACCCGGTATTCGTCGGTCAAAGACACCTGGCAGTATTACACCCGCGCCGAGCATCTGCCGTCGGACCAGATTGAGGCGCTGGCGTTTGACGCCAAAGGCACCCTGTATGTCGGGACGCAGTGCGACGGCCTAGCAATCGGCAGCCTCGCCGACAATTACGCTTCCTGGCAGCATTTGATCGGGCCGACCCGCCCCGGCATCTCGCCGAGCGGCCCCGGCTTCCCGGACTGCCGCATCACGGCCCTGCTGGCGGCCCGCGACGGCTCCGTGTACGCGGGAACGCCGACGGGACTGGCCGGCAGCCAGGACGGCGGCAAATCATGGACGTACCTGCGCGGCAAGAACTGGTACAAGAAGGTCGAGCAGCGGTCTGGAACCGTGCCGACGGGTCTTGCTCAGGCCACGACGCCGACGCTGGCGGAAGACTACGTTTCGGCGCTGGCGGAAGACGGCGCGGGCCGGCTTTGGATCGGCCACACTGCTCAAGGCGTAGAAGTGGCGGACACGGCTCAGCCCGGACACGCGCTTGTCAATGCTTTCACCCAGCCTCTCACCGATGATGTCCGCTGCCTGCTGGCGTCCGCCGGCCCGTTGGTGCTGATCGGCGGCGACGGCTCCGGGCTGGCCGCCGCGCCATCCACCGATCCCGACGCTCCCGCCTGGCATGGTGCCGCTGCGCCTGCGCCTGCGCCTGCGCCTGCCGCCCTGCCGTCGGCTGCCGCTGCGCCGACCGCCGCAGAATTAAAGGCGCTGCTGGCCTCCGTTTCCACCGCCGCGCCGGTGCTTGCCCCCGGTGGGGCGCTGTTTCTCGGCGATGACTGGCAGACGCAAGGAGATTGGGTAGGGCGTTACGGGCATCAGTACGCCGATCTGTCGGCGATTGATGACCAGCCGGAAACCCAGCAGCCTGGGTATTCCTCGTCCGTGCAGCTCGGCCCGCATCACAAAGATGGAACTTTCGTCAACCCCTTTGTCGAGCAGGACACCACCCCGGAACGGCGTTTTTCGTATGTGCCGCTGCTTGGCCATCGCCAGAACGCCGAAGAAAACGACGGCAGCTTCGACGGCAACAAATATCCGCTGACCTATGAGGGGCCGGACCTATGGGTGACGTTCACCGTTCCCGCCGGGGCGCACCGGGCCTCGTTTTACTTTGTCAACAACGACGGGCATGACGGAGCCAACCGCCTGCGGCACTATCTGCTGGAATTCAAGGCCGACAAGCCGACGCTAGAGGCCGAAGACCGGGCCTCCGCGCTGGCTTCGGCGCAGGTGGCGGACTTTTACAGCGGCGTCTACAAGCAGTTTCTTGTCATGGGGCCGGGGACGTTTCACTTGAAGATAGGCCGCTGTTACAGCTACGTTGCGAAGTTTCAGGGCATCTTTCTAGACAAGCTTCCAGTCCAGTTTGCGCCTCCCCCTTCCAGCGCCTCGCTGAAAACTTCGGTTTCTGCTGCCGCCGCTCCGCCCCCTTCAGGAACTGCGTCGCTTGGTTTCACCGATGCTGCGCTCCGAGGCACAGTGGTTGTCACGGGAGTGGCCCTCGCCTCCCCAGCGGCAGACGCCGGCCTTCAGGTTGGTGACGTGCTGCTGTCGGTAGGCCAGACGCCGTTTATCAACTCGGCAGGTCAGATGCCTTTGACGCCTGCGGTGCTTGACCAAATTGCTGCGCCGCAGACATTCGGCTTCGTTATTCCCTTGAACGTAAAGCGCGGGACGAAAATACTGACGGTTTTTGTTGCCTCACCGTCCGCCGTGAAGCCTATGCCGGCGGCGTTTGCCGCATATGCGCCGCCTGCCGTGCCACCCCCAGCGTTGGGTGAAGCGGACACGCTGATGGCGGCTCGCGCCTTGTGGTCGGCTTGGGACGCGGCGGAAGCGCAGGGCAGCAGTGCGCCGGGAGGGAAGCGCGGGCGGGTGCTGGCTTACCGAGCGGCTTTAGCGGCACAAGCGCCGCCTGCATTGCTGGCAAACTGGCGCTGGCAGCTTGGCTTTTGGTCAGACCCCGGCCATGCGAACTTTGACGCGGCAATGGATAAGGCCCACGCGGCGTCCGCCTCGCATTAGGCATACAACAGTGAGCATATAAAATGGCTGCATGTTCGGGTATCATGCAAGCATTATGCCCAGCAACGACTAGGCTTGTCAGGAGAAATATTTAAACGATGAAGTCACTACGCTTGGTGGGCCGTGCCTGCGTTTATGGCGGGCTGTTTGGAATGATTGCCGCTTTGTCGGTTTCGGGAGTAAAGGCAGCGGATACGATCACCCGCAAGCCGTTTGGACAAGCAGGTGGCAAGCCAATCTCGCTGTACACCCTGACCAACGCGCACGGGGCGCAGGTGCAGATTACAAACTTTGGCGGTACGGTCACGTCGATCAAAGTCCCGGACCGGCGTGGAGAGCTTGGCGACGTGGTGCTGGGTTACGATACTTCGGAAAACTATGTCGCCAACAAAGGCGGCACATATTTCGGCGCACTTGTCGGGCGCTATGCGAACCGCATTGCCAAAGGGCATTTAGTCGTAGATGGAACGCCGTATCAGCTTGCCGTCAACAATGGGCCGAACACGCTGCACGGCGGTAAAGTGGGCTTCAACCTGAAGGTCTGGGCGGCGGCCCCAATGCATGTGCCGCATGGAGTCGGCTTGGCCCTGCGCTATGTCAGCCCGGACGGCGAGGAAAACTTTCCCGGTACGCTGTCGGTCAAAGTCGTTTATACTTGGACCGATGATGACGCCTTGAAAATTCAATACACAGCGACGACTGACAAAGACACGGTCGTCAATCTAACCAATCACTCGTACTTCAACTTGAATGGCGCGGGTAGTGGCACGGTTTTAGACCACCGGCTGATGCTCAATGCCGACCGCTTCACGCCTGCCGACGCTGTCGCCATTCCGCTGGGGCCACTCGCTCCGGTTGCTGGAACGCCGTTTGACTTCCGCCGCCCGACGGCCATCGGGGCGCGGATCAATCAGCCCAATCAGCAGCTCGGATTCAGCAAGGGCTACGACCACAACTTTGTCTTAAACGGCGACCGCCCCGGCAGCGCTGCTGCACGCCTGGCGGCCCGCGTTTATGCCCCGCGCTCAGGCCGGGTGCTGACGGCGTACACGACCGAGCCGGGAATGCAGTTGTACACGGCAAACTTTTTGGACGGCAGCATTCACGGTAAAGGCGGCAAGTCGTATGCTCACCGGGGAGCGTTTTGTTTGGAAGCCCAGCATTTCCCCGATTCGCCGAACCATCCCGCTTATCCCACAACGCTGCTGAAGCCGGACCAAACGTACCGCCAGACCACGATTTATCAGTTCTCCGTACGGTGATTAGGTGGATTGATTAGGAGTTTTCGCCTGTGAAGGCGTGTGCGTCGGGGCTGGGGGCGGGGCGTAAAGATTGTTCAGAATGGCGATGTTTGCGCCATCAAACGCGGCCTTGACCCGCGCCCGCAGCTCCCGCCCGATGGCCCATTGATCGCCGGGCGGGGTGCGGATGACGAGGCGCAGTGTAATGCTTTGGTCGGTGAACGCATCCACGCCGAGCATCTCCGGCGGGGCCAGAACCCGCTCCGGCCATTCCGTTGCCAGTGCCGCCGCCGTTTCTTCCAGCAGGCGGCCGGCTTCTGCCAGATCGGCATAGTATGAGACGCCGACTTTGAAGTCCACCTGCGCCCAGCGGGCCGTCAGATTAGCAACATCCACAATGCCCCGGTTGGAGATCGTAATCAGCCGCCCCGACATGTCCCGGATTTGGGTCGCCCGCAGGTTCAGCTTTTCCACCCGGCCTTCATACACGCCGATTGCCACAGTGTCGCCGACGCCGAACCTGTCGTCAGCGAGAATGTAAATCCCCGCCACTAAATCTTTCAGCGAGTCTTGGGCGACAATGCTGATGGCGACGCCAATCAGCCCGGCGGATGTCAGCAGCGCGGACAAGTTCAGCCCAATCCCGCTGATAAAGAGAAGCGCCGCAAATGTCCAAAGCAGCGTCGCCCCGGCAAATTCCGCCACCCGCGCCAGGGTAACCCGGCGCTGGATCGTGCGCTGCGTCCGGTCCTGTGTTGAAAGGTCTTCCGGCAAAAGCGGAAACAATCGCCGCAAAACAAACCCCCAGAGCCGAACCAAAACCGCCGTAGGCAGCGCGACAACCAGGCACAGCACGAGCGGGCGGAATGGACCTGTCACGAAGTCAAAATAGAAAGGGCGGGTTTGCGGGAACAGATTGATGATCTGTCGGGCGACTAAAAGCCAAAGCAGCGCTTGAAGCGGCCAGCCGGGACGATGTCCGCTCCGGCGGGTCACGACCTGGAGCGCGGCATTGACAGCAATGCCGAAAAGCAGAATGAGCGTCGCCCCCATAATGGCCCACCGCAGGTATGCCGGACGGCGCTCCCGCTCGGCTTGACGGAACGCACGGTTGATGCTGTCCGCCCAGGACTGAGCCAGCAGCACGGCGGGCTTGCCGGACGCATCCGCGTCCGCGTCTGTGACGGTCACGACCAGCTTCCCGTCCACCAGCAGCACAGTTTGGCCCTCCTGCTCCCCGACCGTCGCTACTGGGAATTGCCCGGAAGCCCGCGGGGCAAACGCGCCGCGCAGCGCTTCCGCCAGCCGCAAGTTCGCAAGGTCCGCCCGGTCCTGCGCCCGCCCGTCGCCAAGCGCGTGCACGGCAAAGAGAATCTGGTTGTTGACCTGGACTAAGGCCGTGTTGGAAGGGGCCAAAAGCGCCGGCTTTGCGGACGCTGCCGGACCCAGAGGTGCGGCTCCGGGAGCTTGTGCCTTGACGCTTCCAGCAATCAAAAGAAGGCAGATCGCCCATAACCAAAAAGGAGATCGGAGAAAGAAGCGAACTGTCATAGCCAGGCCGGGGTGGGGGCGACGCGGTCTTGTTCCAGAACCAGAGTGGTCCCGGTCGGACCGGTCAGAAGAAACAAGCGGTCGGCGGTTTCCAGCATCATTTTCAGGCCGTGGCCGAGCGTCGCTTTCGTGCTGAAGCCGCGGGCCAGCGTAGCACGCGGCAGGTTCTCCATCGTAATGCCAGTGCCGTGGTCTTCAACCCGCACCTGAACCGTGCCGCCGGGGCTGACCGAGACCAGCGCCGCGCCGCCGCCGGCATGGACAATCGCATTCATGCCGGCTTCCGATGCCGCCGTCATCAAATCGTACTGCCGCAGGCCGTCAAGCCCAGCGGACGCGGCGAAGTTTTCTGCCTGACGCCGCAGGGCAAACAAGCCGTCGTCCGCCGTCAGCGGCAGAGCCTCGCTGATAGTCTGGAGAAGCGGCGGAAGCTGGCCCGACGTGCTGCAAAACTGGAGTTTACCTTCCGTCACCGAAGCCAGGACATCCCGCAGGAACGCCTGCTCCCGCCGGGTGGTTTCTCGTTTTTCCTGCTCCATCGCCTGCCGCTCGGTCACGTCAATCGCGAGGATGAGCCGGGCGGGTCGTCCGTGGAACACCAAAGAATTAGCAGCGACTTCCATCCAAACTTCCGTGCGATCCCGGCGCAGATGTCGCCAGGGACCATCCCGCCAAGCTCCGGCTCGCGGCGTTGTGACCGATGCTTTTAGCGCCGGAACGTCTTCCGGCAGCCGAATATCCGCAATGGTCATAGACAAAAACTCAGCCCGTGAGTAGCCGTAAACGCTGATGGCAGCATCGTTGACATCCAAGAACTTCAGCGTTTCAGTGTCATACACCCACATCGGCTGGGGATTGGCGTCAAAGACGAGCCGGTATTCCTGCTCGCGCACCGCAAGCGCCGCTTCGGCCCCTTCCTGCTCGGTGACGTCGCGCACCATCACCGCGACGCCGAGGATCTTTCCTTCGGCTTTCACGGGGTAGTAGGACACCAGAACACGCCCGCTTTTTCCTTCCGGCGCGTTCCACCGGCCCGGCAGCCGCAGGTTTGTGGTAGCTTCCCCAGCCAGCGCCCGCTCAAATAGCGGCTTGCGGCTGGCCCATAGCTCCGGCCCCAGCACATCGGCGGCAAGCCGCCCGCCATGCGCCGCTGCCGGCAGCCCGTTGATTTCCGCAAGCTGCTTGTTGACGGCGGCGAAGCGTAAATCGCAGTCCACAAAGCCGTATCCCTCCGGCCCCTGCGCCCAGATTGTGTCAAAAAAAGCCTGCGACTG
>CAXTRL010000033.1:0-3000 GCA_964246575.1 uncultured Armatimonadales bacterium | reverse complement strand
ATACAAAAAACCGCCCCATTGGGACAGTTTCCCCGTCACCGCGCTTGTTTCCTTCTCCTTGTCAGATCTGGGTCGGTACCTGTTACCATGGAACGACCCCGTTCTCGTCAAAGTAGCCGCCGGTCGGGCCATCGGCAGGAAGCGTCGCCAGATGAACGGCGATGGCCGCGCCCTGCGCCACGCTGCGGGGGCCGCTGTTCTGGTTGAGGTCGGTGGCGCAGTAGCCGGGGTCGGCAGCGTTGACTTTGATCCCTGTGTCTTTCAGCTCGGCGGCGAAGATAACGGTCATCATGTTCAGCGCGGCTTTGGACGAGTTGTAGGCCAGCGGCTTGACGCCTGCAAATCCCCAGCTTGGGTCGGAGTTCTGCGTTAAAGAGCCGAGGCCGCTGGACATATTGACGATGCGCCCTGCCCCGGACTTTTGCAGGAGCGGCACGAAAGCTTTAGTGACGGAGAAGATGCCAAAGACATTTGTTTCGTAAGTGCGACGCAGGTCTGCGAGTTCGAGCGTACCGGAAGGGCCGCGGTCGAGCGCAATGCCGGCGTTGTTGACCAGCACGTCCAGCCTGCCGTAGTCACTTGCGATTTTGGCGGCAGCGGCGTCAAGCGTCGCCGGGTCCGTGACATCCAGCGTGACGGCGCGGGCATCCATGCCGCTTGCTCTCAGCTCTGTGGCGGCTTCCTCGCCGCGTCCGGTGTCCCGTGCGCCAATCAGCACGGTCATTCCGAGCGCCCCAAGCTGCCGGGCGATGTCTTTACCGATGCCTTTGTTTGCGCCAGTGATCAGCGCGATTTTGTCTGCCATCTTGTTTCTCCTCTTGTGGTCGGTGATGCAGCAAGTATGACACGAAGGGAAGAACGCTGTCAGTCAAAATCCTGCGCGTTATAAGCAGATTCGTGCGCTCCGAACCGGCGAAAGGCCAGAGGAGACAGGCCGGTCGCTCGCTTGAAGTGGGCGGCAAGATGGCTTTGCTGGGCGAAGCCGACTTCCCCGGCAATTTGGCTGACGGAGCGTTCGCTGCGGCTTAGGAGGCGCTTCGCGGCGTCTACGCGGCAGTCTACGACAAATTGGTGCAGGGTGCGCCCGGTAGCCCGCTTGAACTGCCGGGCGAGATGGAATGGGCTAATATGGACTGTTTGGGCAATTTCTGCTAGGCTCAGGCCCGAATCAAGATGGTCTTTGATATGGTCAGTGACACGCTTGACCTGGGACGCTGAAAGGCCGGAAGCGCTTGGATTTGCCCGGGTTCCGCTGCCGTACTGCGTGAGCAGGTGGGCGGCGACGGCGGTGGAAAGGCACTGGGCGAACAGCGGGCCGTTTGTGCCGCCGGTTTGGGCTTCTTCTTTAAGCGCCAGCGCCAGATGCAAGAGGCGCGGATCGCTTGCGCCGAAGCTGTTCCTCAGCTCCGGGGTGGAATTGCCAATTTCGTTTGCGGTGCGGCTGACCAGCTCCGGCTCAATGAGCAGATACAGGGCATGGGACGAGGTAGTCCATTTCCAGCGGCTTTCGTATCCTGCCGGCATAAAGACGGCGTCGCCGTAAGGCTGGATATGACGGCGGGCCTGCCCGTCACGCTGCTGCCAGAGGTCGCAGCGCTCCCCAATGTTCAGGCAGAGGTAATGCAGGCGCTGCGGCGGCTGGTACTTCTCACCGGGGGCCGCTTCGGATTGTTGCAGGGCAAGGCCACTCCAGCCCATGCCCCGGCTGGACACCAGCACACGGCGCGTTTTATCGTCGGCGCAGACCTGATCACTCCATTCAGTCAAGCTTTGTACTCCTATTACTGGATGGCGCGTGCGAGGCGGTCCTGGCTTGGATCTGCTGCGCTGCCTGCCCACTCTTCGGGCATGGGCATGGATAGGGCGTGCTCGAACTGGGCTTTGTAGAGATGGTAGTACAGGCTTCGGTTGGCGAGCAGGTCGGCATGGCTGCCGACTTCGATAATGCGCCCGTCCTGCATGGCGACAATCTTGTCGGCGTGCATGATGGTGGACAAACGGTGGGCGATAATCAGCGTGGTGCGGCCGATCATCAGGCGGTTCAGGGCGTTTTGGATCAGCTTTTCGCTTTCGCTGTCCAGGGCCGAGGTGGCTTCGTCCAAGATCAAGATGCGCGGGTCGCGCAGGAAGGCACGGGTGATGGCGAGGCGCTGCTTTTGGCCGCCGGACAGCTTGGTGCCGCGTTCGCCGATTTCGGTCTCGTAGCCGTCAGTCAATGCTTCAATGAAATGGTGGGCGTTGGCGGCGACGGCGGCTTCGACAATCTCTTCATCGGTTGCGCCGGGGCGACCGTAAAGGATGTTTTCTTTGATGGTGCCGGTGAACAGGATGTTGTCTTGAAGCACCATGCCGATGTTGTTACGCAAAGACTTGACTTTGACATCGGCGATGTTGTGACCGTCTACGCGGATCTCGCCGCCGGTGACATCGTAGAAGCGGGGAACCAAATTGACAAGCGTGGACTTGCCGGCACCTGATGGGCCGACAAAGGCGATGACTTCGCCCGGCTTGATGTCTAAGTTGAGGCCCTTCAAGATGGGCACATCGGGGTCGTAGCCGAAGGAGACGTTTCGCAGCTCGACCCGGCCTTCGATTTTGGCGGGCAGCGCGACGGCCCCATCGGCGTCGGCGATGTCCGGGGCGATGTCAAAGATGTCAAAGATGCGGTCAATGGCCGCGCCGGCATTTGCGATGACGGCGGCCATGTCGGTGAGGCGCTGCAACGGCATGTAAAAGAGGCCGAGCGTGGTCCAGAACGTGATCATCATGCCGGTGGTCATGCGTCCGGCGATGACTTCATGCGCTCCGAATAGGACGACGGTGATGGGGGCGACCGAGGTCATCACATTGGAAGTCGCCATGTTCAGCGCCTGGTAGCGCACGGTGATGACCTGGCGGTCATACAGCGAGCGGTGCATCCGGTGGAACAGCCGGGTTTCGCGCTTCTCGCGGGCGAATGCCTGCACCACCGTCGCCCCGGCCACTTTTTCCTGCACCTGT
>CAXTRL010000032.1:0-17192 GCA_964246575.1 uncultured Armatimonadales bacterium | reverse complement strand
CTGTTGCCGTCCCATTAATCAGCCTAACCTCTATTTTTGATGCCGCTTCTGTCAGCACTGCATCTACGGCATCCCAGGAAACTGGCGTCATAAAAGGATCTTCTACTTGACTCGCTACTGCTCCTGTTGTTGGAACGTAATCCCGTTCCCAGAGTGCATGCAATTCTTCGCGGAGGCTGGCTCGGTCACCATCCCCATACATGAGCCGGCGCTGAAGTGTTTTTAGTTCCTGTGCCACTAGGTCATTTAGGCACTGCTGAACAGCCGTGAAGCGCGTGACATGCACTAGCATGGAATTGTGTGACCGTTCCTGTCCGCGTACTGATCTAGCCGCACAGGAGAGGATAAATGCCCGGATAGCTTCCTTGAGAGAGTCTGGCAACGCGGAGAGTATTAGGCTCTTCTTGTGTGATGCTGGGATCAGCGCTGCGTAGTCTTCCGCAATTCGCACGATCGGCAACCCAGGATTAGCCTCCCCCTGGGTACTAAGCGATTCTTCCAAGCCAAACACCCGCACTGGACCAATATAGTTAGACGGCGGGCGCAGATTAATGATAAAGCTGCGCGGAAAAAGATCTTCTCCATATTTCCCCATCTCATCATCATCGTTATGTGGGTAGATAAAAATGTTTGCAAACGGGGTCGCCGTGTAACCAACATAAGCGCTTTTTTCGAATGTATTAAGGAACTGGCGTATAAAGCCGTTGATCTTTGTCGGGTCCTGATCGTCTAAAACTGCTCCGGTATCTGGGTCCTTTACCAATTCTTTTGTGTTGACTGAGGCATGATCAGCTTCATCATCAAGCAGCAGAATAGGCCGGTTGCGTACCGTTTTCCGGCCCTCATTGTCCGTCTCTGCTATACTCTGGACATATTTCAGCAGGTTGTTTAGCACCGATCCGTTTTTCTTAACTACCAACAGAACAGGGTCGCCCCCAATCTGAACGGCGATCTGATTAGCAAAGCTGCGTGTAAAGTCCCCATCATCCGCACTGCTAGTTAAAGAATGAGCGATCAGCAGTTTTTCTGAGGGAATACGTCCAGCTCCTATTTGTCGGTTCTTCTGTGCAAAAGCGCGGTTGACCTGGGTATCGAACCCCAAAAAGCCTTCATCGAGGCGAAGCTGCGTTTGGCTTCGCAAACTGTTATGTGCTCCTGCTAATACAATGATTAGTTTGTAGCCTGCATCCACTGCTTTACAGATCAGTCCAGTGTAGTTGGCAGTCTTTCCCGACTGAACCTGCCCGACCACCATCCCTCGTCGGTCCCATGATCCTGTTCGCTTGGGATTTTCCAGCTTCTCTAAGACGGAGTCTGTGAGCCGATCTAACGAGTCCACAACCGCCGTCGGCAGCCCCTGGTCCTGCTCCAAAAACGACGCATAACGCCGCCAAAAGTGCCACTCAATCGCAGATCGGCTATCAGAGAGCCAGGGAACGTGGTCGAAGCTGTCCTGAAGGGATGTTCCATCAGGAACCCAAATGTTCATCAGCGACTCGATTTCTCGGCACAGCAGCCCCACATCCACACTTTCTGGGTCTTCTACTATCCCTGAAACTTTGTCGACTGCTTCTTTGACCTGCTCGGTTGTGGGCAGTGTATACTTCTTCAAGTAAACGGTCGCCAACTGCTTGGCCTGCTCGTAGCTAGGGCTGTTCATAAGAGTTCCTTTATTCTTCGTCTAACGCAGCCAGCAATTCTGGATAATGGTGAAATGGCTCTAAAGCTGCCAGCCGCAGTTTTGCTTCCGTCGGTGACAGTCCTGTGTGCAGAAGGGTTTGATACATTTCTTTCAGCACCTCCGGCAGCCGCGATGCAGGCTTTTGTTCAAAGGGCCGTGTGTGCTTATCCGGGTTTTCTGAGCCGTCAATCAAAATCTGGGGGACTGGAACCGTTTCCTCAATCAGTTCCAGCAGAGCCTGCACTTTGCGCTTGACTTCCCCACCCATCGCCAGCAAATCTGCTGTAAGTGGAAAATCTCGGCTGATCTCATAAGAGATACGGCCATGCAAAATCTTCTGTGTCCAGAGCCGCTTTAGTTCGGGTGATCCTTTCACTAAAGGCGTTCCCCGATGACGGTAAATTGCGCGGGCCTCCCGGCGCGTCAGCTCGGCAAGCTGCCGCAGTTTGTTCCGAATGGATGCCGGCGGCGAGGCACGGGATTTTTTCACGTCAATTTCCCATTCCGCATCCATCGAATTAGGAATATCAAGCTGAATACGAGCCAGCTTGAAATGATCTTCTTTCCGCAGTCCCAGTCCCAGCCAGTCGCCGGCCGCCAGCAGGCGCTTGTTACGATACACGTAAAACCCTTGCTGCGCTGTCCAGCCGCGCGGCCCGGCCGCCGCTGCATACGCTTCCCCTGTCAGCTTTGAGTGATGCGGCAGCACATAGGGCTTGATCTGCATCTGCGTCCCCAAAAGAGGCAGCACCAAATCGGTGAGAAGCTGCGTTGCTGTCACATCTGTCAGAAAAGGGTCCCAGGGCTTAACTCTTGTTCCGTTGATCCAGAACTTGAGTGCCCCCCGGCCTTCCAGAAACCGATGGAACACCATCGCGAGATGCTCACGAACCTCATCTACTCGTTCCAGAAAGCGTTTTTGGTCATCCTCGCTGTCGGCGACGGTTCCGGCAGCGACCCGATCCATATTCTCCCATAGCACGACTGTCCCTGAGTTTAGGTCTTGAAGACGTTCGCAGGCACGCTGAAAGGCCGGTGATCCGCCACGCAGCAGCCGCCACTCTCCCCGCGCGGCGACATAATCCAGATCCCAAGCTCGAACTGCCAGGGCAGTTCCTAATGGTTTCGTGCCAACTGTCAGGCGCGAACACTGCGAAAATGAAGCTGTTTTCAGACCAAGCCCAAACCGCCCTAAATCGCCGGCATCTCGTTTTTCCAGTGGATTTCGGCTGCCAGGCCGCATCGCATTGACTAAGCTCACTTCAGACATTCCTTGACCGTCATCAGTAATGGCAATATGGGAGTGAATGCCGCTCCAATGAAACGTCAGCCATATATTTTTCGCCCCTGCTGAAATACTGTTGTCGATCAGGTCTGCAACAGCGGTTGGCAGGTCATAGCCAAAGGCCCGCAGAGATTGGATGAGAGGAGCGGCAAGCGGTTCGGCCAGTTCTCCAAGATCAGGCTCCAAGTCTGCCTGTGAAGAGTTATCAGACAGTGCCTCACTCATTTATACATGAACTTTCTGACATTATTTTGATGCTGAGATGAACAGGAGGAAGCAAGCTTACGACTCCATTATAACAGCAAAAACTTCATTTATCCCAAGTGCTTACTTTCTCGCCTTTGATATTTTCGGAAACGTGCGTTGGACAGCCTAAAGGACATAAAATTAATGGCCTTTTTATATTAGTAAATCTAATGATAAATATGTTTATTATGCTATAATATAATTATATGTTTGTCTGTCGCTTCTTGCGGCAGCCTTTGGCTGGAAAGGTGGCTTCTATGACGGCTTTGACGAGTTCGTATGATGTGAAGCGGAAGGACGGGCGGCTTGTTCTGTATCCGCTAGCGGCAGGCGCTCATGTGTTTAAAGGGGCGCTGGTCTGCGTGTCTGCGGCAACGGGCCTTCTGGTTCCGGGGGCGGACACACTGGGCGCGGTGTTTGTCGGCGTGGCCTATGAAGAAGGCAACAATGTCGCCGGGTATGTGCCGCCGCTGGGCGGCATTCCAGGCACCGGGGCGGCAGGGGCGGTTTCCATTCGGGTGGAAAAAGATGGGCTGCACCACTACAACAAGGCCGGCGCAGTGCAGTCGGATGTCGGCAAGGTGGCGTACATTCTTGACGATAACACGGTCTCGACGGCGGCCACAACCAACAGTGTTCATTGCGGCGTGGTCGGGGCGCTGATTGATGGCGGCACCCTGGCGATCCTCATTAATGGGAGAACAAGCTAATGGCAGAAATCTCAATGGATGCGCCGGCGGTGCTGGTGTTCTCGGAAACCGAAATGGTGCATGAGCGGGATGCGCGGCTGCTGGAAGTCGGGGCATACCCGGACAAGGGCTTGACCGTCACCGAGGCGGACCTTGACGGCATCGTCGCCCGCTTTGCGGCGGACGGTGCACCGATCAAAGTGGAACACATGGACACGCCGCTTGATCCGCTGGGGCGGGTGCAGAAGGTGTGGCGGGATGGCAACGCCCTGATGGCGAAACTGCTGTTCCCGGAAGATTTGGCGGGCTTCCTGCGACGGCGCGGAGTGCAGAAACTTTCGGTAGGCCTGTCGCGCGAAGCCGTGGGGCTGGCGCTGGCGGAAGTGTCGCTGGTGCTGAAACCGCGTGTCGCGGCAGCGGCGATGTTCTCCGGGGATGACAAAGATGCGGAGATTGCACGGCTGCGTTCGGAACTGACGGCGCGGGAAGTCAACGCGCAGATTGGGGCGCTGAAGGCGGCGGGGCGCGTGGTGCCGGCAACGGAAGGGCTGGCGCGGGCGCTGCTGTCGGTGCCGGGGGACAACCTGATCACACTGTCGGACGGCGGGGCGGCGGAGCCGGTCTCTGCCGTGTTCCTGCGCTTCCTGAACGCCCTGCCGCCGGTGGTGAAGTTCGGCGAGACGGCCACGGGGGAGGCAGAGAACACCCAAGAAGCCCGATTATCAACCGATGAAGCCGATTGGCTCAAAGACAAGCTGGGCGTAGACCCGGAGAAAGTGGCCGCGCTGCTGGCGCAGGAGAACAACAATGGCAATCGTTAAAAGTGACATCCCCGGCCTGCTCAGGGCCGGGCTGAAGACCACGTTTTTCCAGACGTTCACCGAGACGGCGGCGAACTGGGACAAAGTGACCACGCTGATCATGTCGGACAAGGACACGGAGCAGTACGCCTGGCTGGGGGCGCTGCCGGGTGTGCGCGAGTTCTTGGATGAGCGGATGGCGCAGGACATGGGTTCGTACTCCTATGCCATTCAGAACCGGACCTGGGAAAGCACCATTGCCGTAGACCGGACGGTGCTGGAAGATGACTTGTACGGGCAGATCGCGCTCCGCATTAAGCAGATGGCGATGGTCGCCAAGACGCATTTGGACACAATCACGTTTGGGCTGCTGAATGCCGGCTTTGTGAACCCCTGCTATGACGGCCTGCCGTTCTTCGGCAGCCACCCCACCGGCTCGGTGGCGGGTGTGGGCGGCCCGCAGATCAACAAAGGCACGGACGGGCTATCCGCGCAGTCTTTACAGGCGGCCATCACGCAGATGATGCGGTTCACTGATGACCAGGGCCAGCCTGCCGGAGTGATGCCGAACCTGCTGGTGATCCCGCCGGAGTTGTACTGGGAAGCCTTGCAGCTTCTTAACTCTACGTTCTATCCCGATCCGATGCCGGTCGGCAGTTGGGAACTGGGGAACAACCCGCTCAAAGGAATGCTGACGGTGCTGACGACGCCTTACATTTCGAGCCAAGCGAACTGGTTCCTGATGGATACGCGGCGAGTGGTCAAGGCGCTGGTCTTGCAAATGCGGAAGGACTTCGAGTTCAGCGCTTTGGAAGGCAACTCGGAAGAAGGGTTCATGCGGGACCAATACTTGTACGGCGTCAGGGCGCGGTACAACGTCGGGTACGGCGACTGGCGGGCCGCGTTTGGAGCGCAGGTGGGGTAGAGCTGGCCCCCACCCCCGGCCCCTCCCCCACTTCGTGAGAGAGGGGCAAGAGATTAGGAAGGATGGAAGCGGATGCGAATGCGGGATATGCTGCGAAGGCCATTTTGGCGGGGGGCGGATGGAAAGAAGCCGACGCTAGGAGAACAGGCGGCGGTGGCGGGGCTGTCGCCGGAGCTAAGGCCGGGCATTCTGGGGGCGCTGACCGCGCTGGCCGGGCCGGGGGACGAAGTGCCGGGCGGGTACATGGCCCTGCGGAAGATGCAGAATGATCCGCAGGTCAAGGCATGTTTGTCCACCAAGAAGTTTGCGGTGCTGTCGCAGGGCTGGGAAGTCCATGCGGCCTCGCCGATGCCGGCGGATGTGGAAGTGGCGGACTTCGTGCGCGGATGCTTCAACGACATGCGCGGCAGCCTGCTGGATGACCTGTACGACGTGCTGGATGCGCTGGCGCTGGGCGTGTCCGTGACGGAGATCGTGTACAAGCTCATCACGGACGGGCCGAACGCGGGAAAAGTCGGGCTGGCGGCCTTGAAAGCCAAAGACCCCGGCGACTTCCAATTTGAGACCGACGCCTTCCTCAATCTCACGGGCTTGAGGGGAACGGCGGGGGCGGTCTTTGATCCCGCCAAGTTTGTCATTTACTCCTACATGCCAGCGTATGAAAACCCGCTGGGGACAAGTGACCTGCGGGCGGCGTACCGTCCGTGGTTCATCAAGGGGCAGTTATTGTCATGGTGGGCGAAGTACCTGGAAAAGTTCGGGATGCCAACCGTGACCGGCTCGTATGACGCCAACAAGGGGTATGGGCAGGACCAGCAGCGGGAGCTTTTAGGGATTGTGGCGCAGGTGCATAACGAAAGCGCGGTCGTGCTGCCTTCGGATATGTCGCTGGGCCTGCTGGAAACGCAGCGGGCACAGGGCGCGGACTTCGACGAAATGGTGAGTTACTTGGACCGGGCCATTGCCAAAAGCATTTTGGGGCAGACCTTGACAAGCGACAGTTCGGGAGGCGGCTCGACGTATGCGCTGGGGCAGGTGCATTTGGACATCCTGCGGTTCTACCTGCGGAAATTGCAGCGGGATTTGGAGCAGGGGGTCGTGCAGGAGCAGATTATCCGGCGGCTGGTGGGGTTTAACTATCCGATGGGAACGGCTTGCCCAGTGTTCTCACTGGGTCAGATAGACAACGGGCAGTTGGCAGCGGCGGGGTCTTTGATTACGGGGCTGGTGTCGGGGAAGGTGGTTGCGCCGGACGAGCCGTGGATACGGGGATACTTGGGGCTGCCGGCACAGGAGATAAAATAAGCCGAATTAAACAGTATACCTTGCTAATTCTTGTAAAAAGCTACAAAAATGTATAAATGATCCCTTTTCGGGTATAATATGGCCTCGGAACGCCTGTTCGGTGTTGTTTTGTCTGAGCAGGCAACTACATTGAGGGGCTAATACACTATGCCATACAAAACAGACGCGGTCGTAAACTACTTTTTAGAGCTAGCAAATATTGATGGGGAAGCTATTAGCCCCATGAAGTTGCAAAAGCTGCTTTACCTTGCCCACGGTTGGTCACTTGCTCTTGCTGATAAACCTCTGCTCGATAAAGAGATCCAAGCATGGAAGTATGGACCTGTCATACCTTCTGTTTATCAAACATTCAAAGAGTTTGGGAACGATGATATCACGATCCGAGCATCAGGTTTCTCCTACGAAGACGGCAAGTTTGTCACCCTATACCCTGAACTTCCTGACGGTATCGAGCACCAATGGGTTAGGGATTTACTCAAGAAGGTGTGGGAAATATATAAACCGCTGACAGCGGCTCAGCTTTCCACCCTCTCCCACTTGCCAGGTTCGCCCTGGTCGCAAACTGTTGGAGACAATTTAGGTCAAATTCCATCTGGTCGGGTTATCCCAGACACCATCATCAAGAAGTACTTTCTCTCACTGATAGATGAGAAAAATGAGTGATGAACCGATTAATGTCAAGGCGCTTGACACATTAGCGGTCACAGGCACCCAACCTGATTCGGCCTCTGAAGAAGAACAAAGCGAGACTTTTGCAAAGGCAAGCCAAGAGCAAGAGATAATCCAAGCGCGGCTTAAAAATGAGACGCTTCGCCTTGAAAATGAGGGCCTGAACCTCAAGAATGCTAACCTCACCCTCGAAAACCAAACGCGAACAGACAACAACACTGCCCGGAAAGGCTTTGCAGAGAAAATCTTTGGCCTAACAATTGGCTGGCTTGCCCTAGTGGTAACTATAGTCGTTTGTGTAGGTTGCGGCTGGCTGAAGCTCAGCGAAAAAGTCTTAATAGCATTGATCACTTCAGGCTCTGTTAATGTACTAGCTTTCTTCTTGAACGTCACCCGATATCTTTATCATAATGACAAATAGCCGTTCGGTCGAACCGAACGGCCGTAGCCTCAACTCCTACACCAGCACATAACCCGTTTCCAAATTATGCTCGATCCAGCGGCGTTTCTGACAGCGGGCGATGGCTTGCTTCGCGGCGGTCTTGTCGTGGCCGTGCTGCTCCATGCGCCGAACGATTTCCGGGTGCGGTACGGGCTGATCCGCTTGGACTAGGATTTGCAGCACGACCGAGGCCGGCGCATCAAACGGCGTCTCAGCAGCGGGGAGTGGTGCTGGAACGGGGGGCGGTATCGGGAGCAGCGGCAGCTTAATGGGGCTGGCCGGCTGCACCGTGGGCAGTGTCATCGTCTTTTCCAACTCTCGCACCATCTCTAAAAATCTTCCCATTGTTCCCCTTCCCTCTGCGCGGTAAGCGCCATAAGCGCGGTAACCCCCCAAGTGAGAGGACTTACTGCGCTTTCCGCGCTTATGGCGCAGGCTCTTCCGTGCTTTCTGTCTCGCTCCGTGCTTGGACGGCAAACCAGCGTTCGGCGGGGCGTCCGCCGGTGTCGGTCTGCATTTCCACGCAGGCCCGGCTATGCTGCAATAGCAGGGCCAGCGCTTGCCCTACCCGCCCACTGGATTGATGGCGCTGGAACAGTTCGCGCAGATCGGTCCGGCTCAGGCCCTTCGGCGCGTTTTTGAGGGCGCGGAGGATGTCATCGGCCACGGGGTCGCCGAGGCTGTCGCCAAAGACGAATCGGGCGGAGGCTTCGACGTACTCCCACAAAGCCAGAGCGGCTGTCAAATGATCCCGGCGAATGCAGTCCGCGCCGTCCAGCAGGGCGTACAGCAGCGCCAGGCGCATCGTTTGGGCTTCAGCGCGGGAAGTGACGGCTCCTGCCAGACCCGGCCCGCCTTCCGACAAATCGTGATACACGGCATACCAGACACAAGAAGCGGTTGGCAAAGCCGTTGCCGGCTTCCGTGCTGGAAAGCTCGCGCCGCAGCTCATCGGCGGTGACGTGTCCGACCACCGAGACATGAGCGCCGGTCGCCTTGACGGCGCTGTTCTTGGTCATGGTTTGCAGGCGACCCTTGTCCCAGGCATCGCGCAGGATGGCGGACAGCGTGTTCCCGTCTCGCCCGGCGACGCGCAGGACCGAGGCGTACTCGCTTTCCTGCACCAGCAGGCGCTTGTCGGCGATGCCGGGGTCAACGACTTCCGGTTCCATCTCCCCAGTCGTTTTGTTCTTGACTAGCTTTTCCACAGGATCGCGCACATGCCAGATCAGCCCTTCGCCGCTTGACAGCCCCGATTGCAGGCAGTTGAGTTCCCAGTTCGGCTCGGCAAGCTGCATGAGGCGGCGGATGTGTCCCCAGGAAGTGCCTTTGCGCCCTTTGGAACTGACGCCGATCAATACAACAAATAGGTTCGCAAAGTGGCGGTCAGCTTCGGCGGTGAAGTAGGCTGTGCGCCCCAGCGCCGAGCCAAAGGCAGCGAGAAGCTGCACCAGCAGGGCAACGGGATCGGCTTCGGTCTGGGGCGCGATGAGGCGGACGATGTCGCCGGCCAACCCATGGAACAGCAGCGGGTCCGCTTGGGGCCATTCCGGGACTTTGGGGGCAGGCACGGTTAGGGTAGGCGCGGCAAGGTGAAACTCCGGGTTCGGGCCGCGCTTCCCGGCGCTGTCGAACGCCTTCCGCAGTTCGCTGAGGTCGAGAGCCGGGCGGCAGCAAGTCGTGTTCCAGGCTTGAAGCAGAGGCCAGGCGGCTTCTGCGGACTGGTTGCCCTCGGTGGGGTTAGACAGCCAGCGGGCGCGGCGAAACGCGGCATGGTTACGTTCCCCAGCGGGAACAGTCTCGCCCCACCACGGCGGGAGGCAAAGGTCAGAGGGAGCGGCTGGCAGCGCCCCTACGGCCGAGGTTTCTGCGGACATGGTGGGTGCCTTCGCTTTGAATTTCTTAGCCGGCTCGGCGGCGTCCAGCGCGAGGAGCAGCGCAGTTTCGTAGGCTAAGACATCACAAGGGACAGGAACGAAGTCTGCCGGGCAGAGAAGCCGGGCGCGGCGGTGGGGGCGGTCGGGCGTGTTTTGCCCTTTCAAGTTGAGCGTGCCGTACACGCGCCAAATGCGCGACGGGTTGAACACCGTGCGGTCTACGCCGACAAGCGGGTCTGAGAACCGGCGGCTGAGGGCATCGCCGAGACGCTTCAAGCGCGGCGCTTCGGCGGGATCGTAATTCGGCAGGCGAAGCAGGGCATGAGCGCCGTTGCCGGAAAGGGCCTGCACCACGGAGGCAGACAGATCGGGAATGTGCGTTCCTAAGAAGTTCAGCAGCGCGGCCATCGTGTCTTGTGCGGCTTGCAGTTCGTCGTCAGTGCTGGCGGTGCCGGCGGGGCGCTTGGGATCGGCGTCCAGCGGGAACCAGCGCAGGGCAGCGATCTGCGTGTCGGTGACGTTCGGCACGGCGTCCGGCTTCAGCGGGTTCAAGACGGCGTAGAGCGCACGGCGTCCGTCGTGCTGCGCCAGCCAGTCGAGCGCGGCGGCGTGGTCGTGGAAATGGACTTCTTCGGCGCGGTTAGGGGGCCAAAGGCCGCGCAAGGCGATAGGTTCTTGGGATGCGGCCAGCAGGGCCAGCATCCGGGCGGCGTCTTCGTGGAAGAAGCCGCCCGAAGCTTGGGATGTATCGTGCCGATTACTTCGTATCATGCGCCCCACCGCCGAAATCGTCCTGCGGAAGACAGGCGGGAAAGCCGGGCGCGTTTCCGGGCTTGCAGGCGACAAGCGATATCGAGAACTTCCTGAAGGGTCGGCTCAGGCCGGCGAGGTCCGGGGCTGCCGGTGGTGTTAGGGGGCGTTGGACGTTTCAATTTAAATTGCTCCTTGTATGTCAAGAAGCAACGGGTACATTGGATAGGTGGCCCTGGTGGGGTATACTATCATTGGACAATGGAATGCACCCGTTGCGTTCGGTTGGAAAAAAGCTCTCGTTCCCGCGAGGGCTTTTTTCATGTCCAGGCCATTGCCCGGCACTCTGACTATGTTTTTAGTTCCTCCTTTCAATCCGCTCATTCTTGTTCCTCTGTCGGCATCTGGCTTGCGGCCCGTGCCTGACGCAGTTCGTCGGCGGCCTGTCGAACGGCAACCCAAAATGGTGTCCAGGGACCGTCGTGGCTGGTAGAGTCTCCAGCGTTTTTAGGCGACTTCGGCATGGATTAATTCCTCCCGGACAATTAAGAATAACTGATCAAAGTCCATGCCGGATGCCTGCATAAGTTTTTCGCGAACGCGCCCCGAAGGGCAGCGTTTGCCGGCGAGGAGCTGCGCGAGATAGCCGCTACTCAGCGCCGCAGATTGAGCAAACGCGCAACGGGAGACATTGCGGCGCAAAAGATACTCTTCGAGGACTGTTCCTCTGAGCTGGATAGTCATCTATGCTAATTCCTTTCATAAAAGTATAACATGATCTGATGTTACCACATCTTTCTTATATTTTCTACATCTAGGCAAATTATTTCTCTTTGGCACAAAATGTAGCACACCTGTTCGTATAACAAATATTATTTACACATATTTGCAAAAATTAGCTAATTGTGGTATGATGGGTCAAGATTGAGTATCGGAGGTTTATTGTGGATGAGAATGGACGAAAAGCATTCGGCGCGTATATTAAATCATTGCGCGAAGGCGCTCACCTGACACAAAAGGAGGCTGCGCTGCGCTCCAAACTGTCTGCTCCCTACCTCGCACAGATGGAAAAGGGGCAGCGTAACCCTCCTAGCCGTGCCGCGCTGACGCGGCTGGCGGAGACATACAATGTCACTCCCCAAAGCCTGTGGGAGCAAGCAGAATATGGAACAGAACAGGCGCAGTCTAGTCCAGTTTCCCCCGAACGTATCGAGTGGGCATTCCAGACAGCGGCAACTGATCCCCGCTTCAGTTACGGCCATCGGGCGCGGCAAGGGCCGCTGACACTGGATCAAAAGCTCTGGTTTATCCAGTTGTGGGAGAAAAGCACCGGCTCTCGATTACCGTTAGAGGAAGAAGAAGCGACAGCAGAAGATGTAAGTTTACAAGAAGAAGCCTGAGATAATAGGAGTGATCATGCAGAAAAACAGCCTCATGCCCAGTAAATGGACTGACAACTCTTTGGACGACCCAGCCCCCAATCTGCCTTGTAAGCCCCCTTTTGAAGCACTGGTGCAAAAGATAGGATGGGAACTGCGGCCGGCGTCGGATCGTAAGTGCAGCCAGCAGGAGATTGCTCGGATGCTTTGCAGTGACTTCAATCTCAAGCCCCCGATCACTGGCGAGAAAATCCGCACGTTCTTTGAGATGGCAGGGATTCATCACGACGTAGCACCATGTAGCGGAGAAACGACGTTCATCCCGAACCGTTCAATGCGACGTTGGGAGATATATACCCGTCCCTGCGCCACTTTTGAGTGGTCTCGTGAAGTCTGGCATGAGGTTTGGGAAATACTATTTTGGCGTTGCTATCACTGCATTCCCTGGTGGAAAGACTGGGCGGCCCGCAATGGCTGCTACCGGCCTCATGCCAAAGCCGACGAGTTTGCGTATCAAGTGCTGCTTTCTCCGCAGTCTGTTTCTGCACAGTCCAGGAAGCGGTACTATGATCTTTACGAAGTCGCCAACTATTACAGCGTTCCCACAAACTTAGCATTTCGAGCGCTTCAATCTTACTCTCGCTTCGAGTTTCCTCTCCTGTTCATGGTTCTGAGAATGGACACAAAGCCCCCTGATCAAGCTCAAATTTCCCTTCAGGGCGATCTCTTCGGCCACACTGATGATCGGGCCAATATTGTTCATGCAACGGTTTGGCATACAGCTTACAAGAAAGGGCTGCTTCCACAAGTACACGAACTGTTTAGCGCCGAAGAAACAGAAAACAGACGCGCTTTAGAATTAAACTTTCAGACTCTAGCGCGGCACTGCCGCAAAGGAGTCTCACTCTGCACTGAGGCGAACGATCCGCTTTACCGCTATTGCAAGCAAACTGAGCCAAAGTCTTGGTCTGTGTCTCATGTCTTTGGCTTAGATTTGACGGCAGAGGTGACAGTCATAACTCGTCAGTCGCCCCGATGCGACAACGAGATTTTCTTACAGATCATGCCTGCTGGACAGGAGGCATCATTTCTGGAAAATACGAATAAACTCTTAACACCAGAAGAGTTGCTTCAAGGTTGGGTAAATAAAGAATGGCGGCAAGCAGCCGATAGTCTGGCAAAAGGGGTTGCGAAGCGTGTGGCCGTGCCGGGCTGTTGAAGACGATAAAGCATTTGGCATTGGCACAGTGGGGGCAGGCAAGCCTCTTGTGAGAAGCCTGAGAAAATGTGACAGATGTAGTTCCAGCAGAACACCCGCCGGTCATTGACCGGCGGGTGTTGGTTCTTCTAACTGTTATTATGGTGCGACGGACCAGCGGCAGGTGCGGGTTCCGTCTGGGGCAGCGGAAACATGGCAAATCATCAAAACAATGTTCATGGCAGTTTATGCATCGTCTTCTATCTTCTGTGCTTCAGCCCGCGTCATCGGCTTCCGTGCGCCGTGGCGAACGCTAAGTATGTAAACAGTGGCAGGATCGCCGTTGGCTTCCTGAATAACGAACAAAACGCGGTAGACGGCGCTGCGAGAACTTGAAGAATAAAGCGCGACATGAACTTCCGCTTGGAACAACCGGCTTTCACGGGCAGCAGCATAACGCCCCGGATAGCTTGACAGCTCTGCAAAAAGATCAAGCAGGCCCTCATACCATTGGTTCGCGATGTTGACGCCGGGAAAATCGGCAAGGCGATCATAAGCTTCTTGAATTTCCTGCCGAGCGGAAGATCGTATCCAAACGGCGTAGCTATGCACATCGTCATTCATGCAGCGACTTCCGTTGCCTGCGGCTTCAAACGATCCATTTTTGCTGTCATCTCGGCGCGAAAATCTTCCAGCAACATTCCCTTGTCGCCGGCGTGAAGCTCCGCCAGCCCTTCTTGAACGCTTACGATTTCTTCTACAGTAAGGGAATATTCGTCATCGGTGTTTGCTTCTAAAACCGAGAAAAGGTAGTCCGGCAGCGTTAGTCCAAAAAGCTTGGCTTTTGCGCTCAGAACCTTCTCCATTTCAGCATGAATTTCTAATGTGACGGTCATCTTCTTATCTCTTTCTGCACCCTAGTCTACTGGGCGGTGCGGGCGGCGACGGTTTGCTGGTAGTGGTCGAAGTTCGAGCGCATTTCGGCGAGGCTGTCGCTGCCAAACTTTTCGCACAAAAGCTGGGCCAGGACAATGGCGACCATCGCTTCGCCGACGACGGCGGCGGCGGGGACGGCGCAGACGTCGGAGCGCTCGGCAAACGCAGGGACGCCTTCTTTAGTCGTCAAATTGACGGAGGGAAGCTGCTTCATCAGCGTGGCAATCGGCTTCATTACGGCCCGGACGACCAACGGCTCGCCGTTGGTCATGCCGCCTTCCGTGCCGCCAGCGTTGTTGGTGCCGCGCCGAAAGCGAGCGTCTTCGCTGCCGTCCTGCGCCGCGTCGTAGTAAAACGCATCGTGAACTTGTGAGCCGGGAATGTCGGCTGCGCCGAAGCCGATGCCGATTTCGACGCCTTTGATGGCTTGAATGGACATCAAGGCTTGCGCCAGCTTGCCGTCAATCTTGGTGTCCCAATGCACATGGGAGCCGAGGCCGACCGGCAGGCCGAGCGCGACGACCTCAAACGTGCCGCCAAGCGTGTCGCCCCGGCTCTTGGCCTCATCAATGGCGGCGATGATCTTCGTTTCAGCGTCTTTATCGGCGACGCGCACTGGGCTGTCTTCGGCAAGATCGCCGATGCAGCGCAGGTCAATGCTGCTCGCCGAGACTTTGACGCCGCCGATGTTGACAACATGGGATACGACCGAGATGCCGAACTCAGCCAGCAGCAGACGCGCGACAGCTCCCACAGCGACCTGCGTGGCGGTGTTCCGCGCCGAAGACCGCTCCAAAATGTTACGCAGGTCGTCGGTGCCATACTTCATCATGCCAGCGTAGTCGGCGTGGCCGGGACGTGGGACGGTGATTGATTGGGTTTCTTCTTCGCCTTCGGTCAGTGGCTCAACAGACATTTTAGTGGTCCAGTTGGCCCAGTCCCGGTTGCGGACCACCAGCGTAATCGGGCTGCCCAGCGCCCGGCCGAACCGGATGCCGCTGAGAATCTCGGCGGTATCCGACTCAATTTTCTGACGCGCCCCCCGCCCGTAGCCGCCCTGGCGGCGCTTAAGCTGAAAGTTGATCGGCTCGGCGGTAATCGGCAGCCCGGCAGGAACGCCTTCAATAATTGTTGTCAGTGCAGGGCCGTGGGACTCCCCGGCGGTTAAGAATCGGAACATAGCGCGATTATACCTCTAAAAGCAAAAGCCCGGCCTTGAAAGACCGGGCCAAAAGACACGAACGCTCAGAAACACGAACGCGCAGGAAGCGGTTACGGCACGATGGTTTGGGCCTGACCACCATTTGCGTTCGCCGCCGCACTGTCGTTGTTATCGGCAATAATCGTCGGCGTCACGAAAATCAGCAGCTCCTGGTCGTTGACCTGCTTGTTGCGGGTGCGGAAAAAGCCGCCTAAATACGGGATGTCCGCCAAAATGGGGATGCGCTGGCTGGAAGCCGATTCCTGCTTGCGGACCAAGCCGCCCAGCACCATTGTGTCGCCGCTGCGTACTGTCCGCAGCGTGTTCAGCGACTGGGTGACATAAGGCGGAATGCCGCCGACGGACGGCTGGCCGGTCGTGTCTGAGATTGTCGGCGTCAGGTTCATCGTCACGGTGTCGTCGGAATTGATCCGGGCAAGAATAGACAAGCTAGTTGTCAGCTGAAGCAGGTTCGCCGTGCTGCTTTGGGTAGTGCCGCCTGCGACGCCGCCATTGGAAACGACGCCGGTTGTAAAGAAGGGGATTTGGGTGTCAACGGAAATCGTGGCTTGGACATTATTGGTCGTCGTGATCAGCGGAGCTTCGACAACTTTACCGCGTGAGCGGGTCAGGGTCTGGAAAAGCTGGGCGGCGATGTTGCCGGTCGCATACTGCAAGAAAGTCGGCTGAACTCCGGTGACGACGCCGCCGAAGCTGCCGGTTCCCTGCCCGGAAGAAACTTCCAGGCCCGGATAAGGCACCAGGTCAAAGTTGACGCCTAACGCATCCACATCCGTCACGCTGGCCGTCACAAACTCGACCTTCACTTCCACTTGGCGCGGGGCGACGTCGAGCGCTTTGACAATCTGCTTGACCAGATTGTAGCCGTCGGGCGTCGCTTCCAGAAGCAGCCGGTTTGTGCCTTCCAAAGCAAAAATCCGGGTGACGCCCTGCGGAAGCTGCCCTTGAGCGCCGGGCCGGTTGCCCGCTCCCGGCTGGAATGGCTGCGGCGCGAACGGGTTGTTGCCCCCTCCTGCTTGGAACGGGTTCTGGTTCCCATTGAAGCCACCACCGCCATTAAAACCGCCGCCGCCGTTGAAACCACCCCCGTTGAAGCCGCCGGGGAACTGGTTAACCTGCTCCGGCGAAGCCAAGTCGGCGCTGCGGTGCTGGGCATAGTTGGCCGCACTTGGCCCGGCATTTCCAGTTCCTATCGGAACTGACGGGTAGCCGCCGGAGCCGGCAGAATTGTAGGAAGCGGAATTGTTGTTAAGAGCACTATAAGCTGGGGAGCCGTAGGGCGAATTGGGGTTCTGCGGCTGAGAAATCGGCTGGATGGGCGCATTGACGGAATAAACGTCAGGATGCGACTGCGGCGCTTGCACCGGCTTAAACGGGTCCAGCGGCACGAGGTCTTGATCCCAGTGCATCAGCTTGAGGATTTCCGAGGGAACGGCATGCTGAAGGACAATAACATGGATTTGCAGATCCCCAGGCGCGTAATGTGCGTCCGGGTTCCCCGAAAGCGGGGACGACCCTTCGGTTGACGCAGACGAAGCTGCCGCAGATGAAGCCGGGTCCGGCGATGATGCCCCACTTCCCGACTCCGGCTCAAAGACATACACACCGTCACTGTTCAGCGTGACTCTCGCCCCAGCGCTGGAAGCGATCATCCGCATGGCTTTCGCGAGGCCCGCATCTTTCAGGTAAACATTGACCGGCTTGAATGGAGCGTCGCCATCGCGAACCATCGCCTCGACATTGGCTTGATGTTCCAGCATGTTCACGACCGTATGGAGGTCGCTGCCC